>CADBQF010000057.1 GCA_902796705.1 Ruminococcus flavefaciens | reverse complement strand
GTGCCGTTCGTATATCCGTTTATCTCATCAAGCAGTCCAGCCATGATATCTTCACTCTGATAGGAGTCTTTTCCGTTTGTGCCGTCATAGTTGATATAAGTGATAAAATCCTTCCCGTCATGAGACATTTTAACTATCAGCTTGTCGATATATTGTCTGTTGTATGCACCATGCTGCCAGTCGGAAATATAGCTTTTCACTTCGGGTTCAAAGCCGTATTTTTTATTTATATAGTCTTTCGCATAGCCGAGAGCGATCTTTTCGTTTTTAAGGCGTGCCTTTTTGACTTCTCTGTCTTCGCATGATATGAGCGAAATAGAGAGCATCATTACCACAAGCAAAACAAAAAATTTTTTCATCATAAAGACCGCCTTTCCATACTATAAGTGACCGTAACGATCATAGTTATTTACTTAATATTATAACAAAGAACGATATGCGTGTCAACAAAAAAGCCACGGCATTCGCTGAGGAATGCTGTGGCTGTATGTTTTTATGCTATATCTTTATTGCGTGAATTGACAAGTCTCGGCTGTCCCTGGTTCACAACGCAGTCCGCTGTGATGATGACCTTTGAGATACGCTTGTCAGACGGCACTGTGAACATGGTCTTCATGAGGATACCTTCAAGTATCGACCTCAGGCCTCTTGCACCTGTCTTCTGGCTTATTGCCTTCTTTGCTATCTCAATGAGAGCGTCCTGCTCGACTTCAAGCGTGATGCCGTCGTACTCGAAGAGTTTCTGGTACTGCTTGATAAGAGCATTCTTCGGCTCGGTGAGTATCTTCACGAGCGAAGCTTCGTCAAGTTCTTCGAGGACTGTTATTACCGGAAGTCTTCCGACGAATTCCGGCACCATTCCGAACTTTACGAGATCCTTCGGGATCACCTGCTTGAATATATTGTTCTTCTCGGCTTTCTCGACCTTTATCTCGCCGCCGAAGCCGATAGGAGCTTTGCCGATACGCTTCTGTATCTGTCTTTCAAGACCGTCGAACGCACCGCCACAGATGAAGAGTATATTCTTTGTATTTATCTGGATAACTTCCTGATTCGGGTGCTTTCTGCCGCCCTGCGGGGGAACGTTTGAAACTGTACCCTCGATTATCTTCAGGAGAGCCTGCTGAACGCCCTCACCGCTTACATCTCGTGTAAGGGAGGTATTTTCAGACTTTCTTGCTATCTTGTCTATCTCATCGATATAGATGATGCCTCTCTCGGCAGCCTTTATATCGAAATCTGCTGCCTGTATAAGGCGGAGCAGAACGTTCTCAACGTCGTCACCGACATATCCTGCCTCGGTGATAGTCGTAGCATCTGCTATGGCAAAAGGAACGTTAAGGAGCTTTGCAAGAGTCTGTGCAAGGAAGGTCTTTCCCACACCTGTAGGGCCGAGGAGGAGGACGTTGCTCTTCTGGAGCTCAACGCCGTCTTCGGACTGTTCGTCCTGGCTCTGTATCCTCTTGTAGTGATTGTATACGGCAACGGCAAGGGATATCTTCGCATCGTCCTGGCCGATAACGTATTCATCAAGGAATTCCTTTATCTGCATCGGTTTGAGGAGCTTCATATCAGAAAGATCAGCGTCTTTCTTATCGCCCTTTGCACCGGACTTTCTCTGTGCTTTTGCGTAGTTCGGGCCGTAGAGCATCTCGTAGCAGTAGTTCACGCATTCGTCGCATATATTGGCGTTTCCTGCTGAAAACATACTGCGTACACGGTTCTCGCCCTTACCGCAGAAGCTGCACGATTTGAAAGAATCTACCATGCCCATTTACTTACCTCTTTTCGATCACTTTGTCTATCAGTCCGTATTCCTGAGCTTCCTGAGCGATCATGTAGTTGTCACGCTCGCAGTCGATGTGTATCTGCTCGACAGACTTGCCTGTATTTGCGGCAAGAATTGATTCGAGCCTGTCTCTTGTGCGTTCAAGATTTCTGGCGTGTATCATTATATCAGTCTGCTGACCGCCGAGTCCGCCGCCGATGAGGGGCTGATGTATCATTATCTCACTGTTCGGGAGTGCGAAACGCTTGCCCTTTGCACCTGACGAGAGCAGGAATGCTCCCATTGATGCAGCCATACCTATACAGATAGTCGATACGTCACACTTAACGTAATTCATCGTATCGTAGATAGCCATGCCTGCGGTGACTGAACCGCCGGGGCTGTTGATATAAAGAGATATATCCTTTTCCGTATCCTGACTTTCGAGGTAGAGGAGCTGTGCTACAACAAGGCTTGCTGTAGTGTCGTTCACCTGATCTGAAAGCATGATTATCCTATCGTTCAGCAGTCGTGAGAATATGTCATACGATCTTTCTCCACGGCTCGTCTGTTCAACAACATAAGGTACTAAACTGCTCATATTCATCGCCCTTCCTTTCGCATATCATGCCGCATCTGTCCTGCCGACAGGAAACGGCATTTTCTGCCATTCGTTTATAATGACTGTTGTCCCACAGGTCATGCGGGACAACATTATACCAGGACACATAGTCCAGGTCAACATATTATAAGGATCATTCAGCCTTTGCTTCTTCCTCAGGAGCATCGAGAACGACAGCGTTCTCCTTGATGAGGTCGATAGCCTTCTGAACTTTGATATCCATTGTGTAATCGTCCATAGGAATGAATCTCTTGATAGTCTCAACGTCAACGTTCTGTGAAGCAGCGAGATCCTTGAGGCTGTCGTTGATCTCTTCCTCTGTAAGCTCGATATTCTCAAGCTCAGCGATCTTCTCAAGACCGAGACGGAGCTTTACTTCGTTCTCAGCTCTCTCCTGGTAGGACTCTCTGAATGAATCCATATCCATGCCTGTGTACTGGAAGTAGAGTTTGAGATCCATGCCCTGTGAGCGGAGCTGCTGCTCGAATGAACGAACGATAGTATCTATTCTCTGCTCGAACATACATCTCGGTATAGGAGCATCTACCTTAGC
>CADBQF010000056.1 GCA_902796705.1 Ruminococcus flavefaciens | reverse complement strand
TGCATTTACATCGAATGCACCTGCATTGACCGCACCCGTTCCGTTCTGGATAATGCTCGCCATGCTCGGAGTATGGAAATCAGCCGTTGCAGTACATGATATGACCATTCCGATCTCAGCCGGATCGATACCGGCGGCGGCTATGGCTTTTTCGGCGGCTTTAAGCCCCATATACCATGTAGGCTCCCAGCCTGCCATACGTCTTTCGGTGATACCTGTCCTTGTGCGTATCCACTCGTCATTGGTATCAACGAACCGCCTGAAGTCGTCGTTTGTGAGTTTCTGTTCGGGAACATAGCTGCCCAGTCCAAGAATACTGATACCCATTTCGTCAGCTCCTTCACGAATAAATTTATCGAATATGGTTGTAAAACCCGAAAAAATATGCTATATTATATTTGTGCAGACAGACCTGCACACTATATATATTGTAAATCATTTCCGGTTTTTTTGCAATGATATTTTCTTTTTTTGAGTCACACGAAATAAAATATCGTCAGTTTCAACAAATACCGGCATTGACGCAGCGATTTTTGCTGTCTATTTGTATAAATCGTACAGAAAGGAAGTTGTATTTTATGACAGTTTCACTATTTTCAGGACAGGGTTCACAGTATCAGGGCATGGGAAAGGAGCTTTGCGAGGCTTTTCCGGCTGTTGCTTTCGTTTATGAGACAGGCTCTCAGATACTCGGCCGTGACCTTGCAAAGATATGCTTTGAAAGCTCTGCGGAAGACCTTGCACGCACTATAAACACCCAGCCGGCAGTAATGGCTCATTCCATTGCCTGCTTCGAGGCTGCAAAGTCAAAGGGATTCACATTTGATGCCGTTGCAGGCCATTCTCTCGGTGAATATGCCGCAATGTACGCTTCCGGAATGATCTCGCTCGAAGACGCTTTCAGGCTCATCAAGGCAAGAGCGGAGGCTATGGACGAGGCAGCCAGTTCCACCAAGGGCGGCATGGCTGCTATCCTCAAACTCGCTCCCGAAAAGATAGAGGAAGTTTGTGCGGCTGCCAAGGAATATGTCGTTCCCGTGAATTACAATTCGCCCATTCAGACGGTTATCGCCGGCACTCCGGAGGGCATAGAGGAAGTTTCTGCCGTATTCGCAGGACTCAAAGCAAGAGTCGTTCCGCTGAGCGTTGCAGGTGCTTTCCATTCAAAGCTCATGCAGCCGGCTGCCGATAAATTCTATGAGACAGCAAAGGAGATAGAGTTCAGAGCTCCGCAGGTGAAGTATTATTCAAACGTGACAGGCGGCGAGCTGGAGGACTTCTCCGACATGGCTTCGATGCTTGCAAAGCACATCGTTTCGCCTGTAAAGTTCACTTCCGAACTCGATGCTATGCAGAGTGCAGGCTTCGACAGATTCGTTGAATTCGGCCCCGGAAAGACTCTCACAGGACTCGTTAAGAAGACGCTCAAAGATGTGACAGCTCTCAATGTGGACAAGACAGAAGATCTCGAAAATATCTGAGGAGATGCTCATATGAAGAAATTTGCACTTACAGGCCACCCGCTCGGCCATTCGATGTCACCGCTCATTCACGAGAAGCTCTTCGCTCTCAGCGGAATGACTGACTGCACCTATGAACTTGTCGATATCGCTCCGGAGAAGCTTCCGGAGAGCAGGGAGCTTATCTGCTCCTTTGCCGGAATGAACGTAACTATCCCCCACAAACAGAACGTCATCGCCCACATGGATACTCTCGCAGACAGTGCGAAGCGTTACGATTCCGTCAACTGTATCCACAACGACGGCGGAAAGCTCGTCGGATACAATACCGACTGCGACGGCTTCCTCCGCTCCGTAAAGGATATGCCCCTCGGCGGCGATGTGACCGTTCTCGGCTGCGGCGGTGTCGGCAGAATGATAGCCATTGAAACTGCCCTCCACGGCGGAAAACTCACCCTTGCCGTAATTCCGCAGGACAGGGAAAATGCCGCTAAACTCTCGGACGAGATACAGGCAAAATGCCCCGGTGCATCTGTAGAAATTGCTGATATTTCGACTCTTGACAAGAAGTCCGACCTGCTCATAAATGCAACTCCCGTCGGTATGTACCCCAAGACGGAGGCTTGTGCCGTTTCCGACAAGGTGATAGAGCAGAGCAGTTCCGTTTTCGATGTGATCTACAATCCGACCGAAACACTCCTGCTGAAAAAGGCAAAGGCTCTCGGTATCCCGGCGGCAGGCGGTGCGGCTATGCTCGTGTATCAGGCTGTCAAGGCTCACGAGATATGGTACGGCGGCTCGTTCGCTGAAAATGATATAGCCGATATCATCAGGGCAGTCGAGCAGGCTGTCGATGATATGAACAAGTGACGCTCCGGAGGTGCTTTCGATATGACTATATTTTTATGCGGATTCATGGGCTGCGGAAAGTCCACTGTCGGTGCGGCTGTCGCCAAAAAGCTCGGCTGCGGTGTCTGCGATACAGATGAGATGATAGTGAAGATAGCCGATATGTCCATTCCCGAAATTTTCGAGAAAAAAGGCGAACCCTACTTCCGTACCCTTGAAGCTGAAGTCGTTAAGTCCCTCTGCGGAAAAACGGTCGTTGCCGCCTGCGGAGGCGGTGCTATGCTCAATGCAGATACCGCCCGTGCCGCAAGAGAATCCGGCAGCAAGGTCGTTTTCCTCGACGTGCCTTTCGAGACTTGCTACGAGAGGATAAAAGACGACACCAACCGCCCGATCGTCGTCCGCTCCACCAAGGAGGAGCTTCACGCCCTCTACGACCAGCGGAGAAGCGTTTATTTAAGAAATTCCACCCACAAAATAGACTGCTCCGGCTCCCCGGCAGAAATTTCTGCCCAAATAACCACCGCAGTCCGCAAATAACCCCTGCACTGTCTGTCTGCCCCACTTTTCTTGGGGGAAACCTTTCTGAGGAAAGGTTCTCCCCCAAACCCCCTTCCAAAGACTTTTAACATGAATTTTCCCCTGACGGGACGCTCATGAAAAGTTATCGATAACGGCAAAGCTATGCCGAGCGTCCCGTCAGGGGAAAATTTAAGCTGAAAGTTTTAGGAAGGGAGTTTGAGGGAGAACCCTTTTTCAAAAGGGTTTCCCTCAAGAGAAGCGGGGCGGACGGAAAGGGGATAGGAGAACGTTATGTTTATTTACAATGCAGAGATACACACTATGGACGGCACGGGGGACATTGCTTCCGGCTGGATAGAGATAAATGACGGGAAGATAACGGCTCTCGGTGAGGGCGTTCCCGGCGGTATCGGCTCTGATGACATCGATGCAGGGGGAGGACTTCTTCTGCCGGGATTCATCGATGCACACACGCATCTGGGCATTATTGAGGACGGAATAGATTTCGAGGGCGACGACTGCAACGAATCGACCGATCCTTTCACGCCGCAGATGAGGGCTATCGACGGCATCAATCCGTTCGACCGCTGTTTTGAAGAAGCACGCATGAGGGGCATAACCTCCGTTGCGTCAAGTCCCGGAAGTGCCAATGCGTGCGGCGGTGAGATATGTGCGATAAAAACTGCCGGCAGACGCATCGATGATATGCTCATACGCAATGTCGGCATAAAATTCGCCCTCGGTGAGAATCCCAAGAACGTCTACAACGGCAGGGAGGAGACTCCAATCACACGAATGGCTATAGCGGCTCTTATCCGTGAGGGGCTTTACAAGTCACGCAGATACACTCATGATATGGACAGCTACTATTCCGACAGCGACAACTACGAGCCGCCGGAGTACGATATCAAGTGCGAATCGCTCATGCAGATACTCGACCGCAAGCAGAAGGCTTTCTTCCACTGTCACCGTGCCGACGACATCTGCACTGCTATGAGGATAGCAAAGGAATTCTCCCTTGATGCCGTTATTATCCACGGCACGGAGGGTTACAAGATAGCCGATATAATCGCTGAGGAGGGTTTCCCGGTGATATGCGGCCCGATGATCTGCGACAGATGCAAGCCTGAAATGCGTGGACTTGAACTCAAAAATGCCGCAGAGATGTACCGCAATGGCGTTAAACTCTCGATATGCACCGACCACACCGTCATACCGATACAGTATCTCCCGATTTCGGCAAAAGCCGCTGTAAAGGGCGGTGTTCCGCAGGAGGACGTTATGAAGATGATAACTTCCGCTCCGGCTGAGATACTCGGCATATCCGACAGAACAGGCACGCTGACCGCCGGAAAGGACGCTGACCTCCAGCTCTACCGCAAGGGCGAAGATCCGCTCGACCTCATGGCTGAACCGGTGCTTGTCATGATAGACGGCAATATCTGCCGCCGGGAGGAAATATGAACCCTGTGTGCATCATGGCGGCAGTCATGCTCGCCGTGGGAAGTCAGGCGGCATCTTCCGGGAGCGGATTTTCCTATAAATTAAACGCTGACGGAACGGCTGTGATAACGGGAGCTGATGCCGGTCTGACGGAAGTTGTCATTCCGGCTGTGATAGATTCCCACAAGGTCACGGCGATAGGGGACAGGGCATTTTTCGGAAATGAGGAGATGCTCTCCGTCACCGTTCCCGGAAGCGTCATTTCAATAGGAGAATACGCATTTTCCGGCTGTCTCGGTCTGGAGGAGGTAAAGCTCCCTGCCGGCGTGGAAAGTCTCGGAAAAGGCTGTTTCATGAGCTGTATCTCGCTAAAGGGCATCGCCCTCGGAGAGAGTATAGATTCTGTTCCGGAGAACTGCTTCACTGACTGCACTTCACTAAAGCAGATATTTCTGCCGAAGTCGGTGAAGTCCGTGGGAACAGATGCGTTTTTCGGCTGTACCGAAATGGAGATAGCATACGTTCCGCATACGGTCACGGAGATAGGCGAAAATTCGCTCGGAATGCACTACGGCATCAGGAGCGGAGGAGTCGAGCCGGTGAGCGGTTTTTCGATAAGAACAGCACCATTCGCCGCCGCCGGAGTGTATGCACAGGCAAACGGCATAGATATCGAGTCGGTGCTTGGTGACGTGAACGACGACGGCAGTATTGATGCCGCAGATGCTTCGGAGGTGCTGGCGGAATATGCACTGCTTTCAAATAATGAACCGTCGGAGTTTGATGCGTTTATGAAATATGCCGGAGATTATGACGGGGACGACTGTATAGATGCCGCTGATGCGTCGCAGATACTTGTCAGGTATTCGGAATTGCAGAATCCGGGAGGAAACGACTGGTGAGCGTGAATTCATAATTCATAATGCATAATGCATAATTATGGTGTCCCTGCCGGGACATATTAAAAGTGAATTCACCCCTTTGGAAT
This sequence comes from Ruminococcus flavefaciens, assembly GCA_902796705.1. Taxonomy (GTDB): domain Bacteria; phylum Bacillota; class Clostridia; order Oscillospirales; family Ruminococcaceae; genus Ruminococcus; species Ruminococcus flavefaciens_W. The sequence continues at coordinate 1,969 of CADBQF010000056.1, read as the reverse complement.
CCCTTAGTTAGGACACCGCTGTGTTCTGCTGTTCATAATTATCGTTTGAGCGAAGGAAGACTTCGCCGCCTGTAAAGACTGTCAACGGACAAAGCGGTCGAGCTGGCTCAGCTCGGTTTGAGCGAAAGCAGACTACCCGTCTGTAAAGACTAACAACGGACGAGGGGGTGCAGGGGATAATATCCCCTGCATTGATTTTTTCGACAAAAGGCAAGCGTTTTCTATATTGATTTTCTATACCCGACTTTTCCCGAAGCTATTGACATAAATGCCAAAAACGAGTATCATTAAATATAATAAACTTTTTCTTAAAGGAATTTTATGAGGAGGAATTATTATGCTGACTGACATGAACAGTAAATTTCTGAAAGAGGGACTTACATTCGACGATGTACTCCTTATCCCTGCCAAGTCCGATGTTACGCCTAATATGATAAAGCTTGGCACGAATCTCACCAAAAACATCAGACTCAATACCCCTATCATGACCGCCGCTATGGATACTGTCACCGATTCACGCATGGCTATCGCTATCGCCCGTGAAGGCGGTATCGGTATAATCCATAAGAATATGACTATCGAACAGCAGGCTGAAGAAGTCGATAAGGTAAAGCGTTCTGAAAACGGTGTTATCGTTGATCCTTTCTCGCTCACAGAAGACCACATCGTTGCCGATGCTGACGAACTCATGGGCAAATACCGCATCTCCGGCGTTCCGATCGTTGACGGTCAGGGCAAACTCGTCGGTATAATCACTAACCGTGATATGCGTTTCCTCACTGACTTCAATGCCAAGATCTCCGAAGTTATGACTAAGGAAAATCTCATCACTGCTCCCGTCGGCACAAATCTCGATCAGGCTCAGGATATCCTCCGCAAACATAAGATAGAAAAACTCCCCATAGTTGACGAAAACGGCTATCTCAAGGGACTTATCACTATAAAGGATATCGAGAAATCAGTTCAGTATCCTAATTCCGCCCGTGATTCGCAGGGAAGACTCCTCTGCGGTGCTGCTATCGGCGTTACTGCCAATGTCCTCGACAGAGCAAAGGCTCTTATCGAAGCTCAGGCTGACGTTCTCGTCCTCGATTCAGCTCACGGTCACAGTGCAAATATCCTCAAATGCCTTTCAATGGTCAAGGAAGCTTTTCCGGAGATCCCTGTCATCGCAGGAAATATCGCTACCGCTGCCGCTGCCGAAGACCTCATCAAAGCCGGTGCTGACTGCGTAAAGGTAGGCATAGGCCCCGGTTCTATATGCACCACAAGAGTCGTTGCAGGTATCGGCGTTCCGCAGATAACTGCCGTTTATGACGTTGCCTGCGTCGCTCAGAAGTACGGTATACCCGTTATCGCTGACGGCGGTATCAAGTATTCGGGCGATATCGTAAAGGCTCTCGCTGCCGGTGCTAACGTCGTTATGCTCGGTTCTCTCCTTGCCGGCTGTGCAGAAGCTCCCGGTGAGACAGAGATCTATCAGGGCAGACAGTTCAAGGTATACAGAGGTATGGGAAGCCTCGGTGCTATGGCTAACGGCTCTACTGACAGATACTTCCAGGAGGGTGCTAAAAAGCTCGTTCCGGAGGGCGTTGAAGGCCGTGTTCCGTTCAAGGGAGCTCTTGCAGATACTATCTTCCAGCTCGTCGGCGGTATCCGTTCAGGTATGGGTTACTGCGGCTGCGTTGATATCCCCACTCTCCACGAGAATGCCCAGTTCATCAGAATAACCGGTGCAGGCCTCAAGGAAAGCCACCCCCACGACATCTACATCACCAAGGAAGCACCTAACTATTCCACCCAGATATGAAATCCCGTTGTGCCGCAGCTTCACTCCCGGAGCTGCGGCATTTTGAATTTTTCCTGTCTTCCCGTTTTTTCGTGGGGGAAACCCTTTTGAGAAAGGGTTCTCCCCCACACCCCCTTCCTAAAACTTTCAGCGTCAAATTTCCCCTGACGGGACGCTCAC
>CADBQF010000055.1 GCA_902796705.1 Ruminococcus flavefaciens | reverse complement strand
TTTATTTTTATTAAATATCAGTACGGCCTGCTGTCCGTACATAAAAAATACAAGAGGTAGAGATCATGTTCCAATATAAAAAATTAGCTGTTCTTGCCGCAAGCCTGCTTATATGCGTATCGTCCGCACCTGTCTCCACGATGTACGCCTATGCAGATGAGGAGGAAGTTACTGCTTCCGGTGAAGAACTCAACGAGACTGACGTGAAGGATACTGCCGCAGCAGAAGAAAGCAGTACCATTGTCTCAGGGGAATTTTCATATTCGGTAATGGACGACGGAGGCGTATGTATAGAGGACTGCTCGTCTTCCGATATAGATATAGTCATACCGGACGAGATAGACGGCAAACCTGTCAAGGCACTCGGACAGTTCGCATTCGGAGATACGCCCGACCAGATATACAAGACGATCTCCCTGCCGGCATCTTTGGAGCAGATAGATGAGAGAAATCCCTTCGTCTACTGCATAGCACTGGAGGAGATCACAGTTGACAGCTCCAATGAGAATTTCACTTCCGAGGACGGCGTACTCTACTCAAAGGATATGTCAACTCTCGTATTCTATCCGCCGGATAAGGACGAAACATCGCTCCTCATTCCGGAGGGCGTAAAGGAGATATGGGTATCTGCCGTATCCGGAACAAAGCTCACAAGCATAAAATTCCCGTCCACGCTCGAAACTATCGACCGCTACGGCTTCGGCACGAACGAAAGGCTCTTATCTGTTGACCTCAGCGGAACTAAAGTGTCATCTATCGGACTTTCCGGATTCATCTCATGTAAATCTCTCAGCGAAGTAAAGTTCCCTGATTCTCTGCTTTATATCGAAGGTGCTGCATTTGCCGCCTGTTCACAGATCAAGGAGATTGAACTTCCGTCCTCACTCAAAACGGTAGGTCAGGCTGCGTTCCTCGGCACAGGACTCAGCCGCATCACTATCCCGGATTCTGTAGAGAGCATAGGCTACAGTGCGTTCGGATACGATATCGACGAACAGCCGATAGAGGATTTCGTCATCATAGGCAGCTTCGGAAGTGCCGCCCAGCAGTACGCCAGCGACCGTGACGAGGAATTCGACTATTATAACGATTTCGATTTCATCTCAACAGACGCAGCCGATGAAATGGAAGAATACTTCAACTTTGAAAAGTCAACATACGGCGACTATGAATATACCGTCATCAACGGCGAGGCAGTCATAACACGCTGCACATCGTCAGAAGTCAATATAACAGTTCCGGCAGATATAGACGGCATACCTGTCACAAGACTCTATACAAGCTCATTTGCCGGTATAAATGCTGATTCGATAGTTCTCCCGGAGTCGGTGAAAACTGTCGATAAGCTCGCTTTCTATAATGCTCCTTACCTGAAAACTCTCGATATGCCCGGAGTTGAAACGATAGGCGAGAGTGCCTTCGATCAGTGCGTTTCGCTCAGAGTCATCTCGCTTTCCGGAAACTGCCGTGAGATAGCCGGTGACGAGCCTTTCCTCCCGTGCAGCTCGCTCGAAGCCGTGAACGTGTCAGAGGGCAGCGGAGAATTCTCCTCAGACGGCGGAGTCCTCTACAACAAGGACAAGACCGTTCTCGTCGTATATCCGTGCTGTAAGACAGATGCGAAATTCACCGTTCCCGACAGCGTTAAGGAGATAAAGAGATCGGCTTTCTACGAAGCCGCTTTCCTCGAAGAGATCGACCTGAACAATACAGAAACGATCGACAGCTTTGCATTTGAAGGCTGTAAGAAGCTCTCCTCCGTCAAGTTCTCCGACAAGATAACGACCGTCGATGAATTCGCATTTGCAGCCTGCCACGAACTCAAAAGCGTCCGCCTGCCAAAGAGCCTCGTGAATATCGGCACATACGCTTTCGGTCATTACTTTGATCCCACAGCCTATTCCGAAGAGGAGCAGAAAGACGGTATGCTCATCATCGAAGGCTTCAAGATATACGCTGACAAAGGCTCTGTAGCTGAAAAATACGCCAAAGCCAACGGCATTGAAGTCGTTACAGGCACTATCCGCCTGTTCGGAAAAAATGTCTCCGCCGGATTCGTCTATGCGGTAGGCGGAGGACTTGCGGCTGCCGTTTTGGGAACTGCCGCAGCTTTCACTGTCAAAGCTGTAAAAAAGAAGAAGCCGAAGAATACGAAAAAGGCTTCATGACCGGAAAGGACTGCTCTTTAAATGTTTGATATAAAAAAATTATTCGCCTGTGCCGCATCTGCCGTGCTTATGATGCTCCCGGTGTCAGCGGTGACAGCTTCGGCTGACAATCTCGCAAATCCCGATGCCGAACTCACCGACGGTACATTCACCTATGAAATGGTAAACGGCGGATATACGATAACTCACTGTGATATGACCGCTATCATCACCGAGATACCCCGTGTCCGCAACGGCTACCCGATAACAGCTATCGGAGACAGTGCGTTCGTTGAATGCAAGAACATCACCGAGGTCAAAGTCCCCGATACTATCCGCAGGATAGGCCAGCACGCCTTTGCAGGCTGTACATCTCTTAAATCGGTAGAACTTCCCGATACGATAACAGAGATCCCCTCTGCGGCATTCTTCCGCTGTACGGCTCTCGAAGAAGTAAAGCTTCCCGATACGCTCACAACTATCGGAAACTACGCTTTCGCCCAGTGTACGAGCCTGAAAGAAATGACTCTCCCGGAGTCGCTCACAGCTATAAATCCGGAGGCTTTCACTGACTGCTATTCGATACAGTCATTCGATACATCGAAATGTCCGGCGTTCGTCTTTGAGGACGATATCCTTTTCAACAAGTCGAAATCGGAGATATATCGTGGTTCAGTCGAACTTGAGGGCGACCTTTACATACCGGATTCAGTCGTGACCATATCGCCCGGTGCATTCTCAGCCTGCCAGAAGATAGAGAACGTCTTCATTCCGACGGCAGTCTCAACTATCGGAGCAGATGCTTTCTCGAACTGCTTCTCGCTGAAAAAGGCGGATATCGAGGAGGGCATAGCCGTCATAGAAGCCGGTGCTTTCATGAACTGCGTATCGCTCGAAACTTTCTCCGTTCCGACGACCGTTTCGGAGGTCAGCGAGGAGCTCTGTGCGAACTGTTCATCTCTCACGAAAGTCATTATCCCGGAGGGCGTAAAGAAGATAGGCGAGAATGCCTTCATCAACTGCCCCAAGCTCCAGCACCTCAGTATCCCGAAGAGCGTGACGGAGGTAGCTCCCCATGCGTGCGGATTTTCTATGAATAACGAAACAGGCGAGTTTACAGCAGTCAGCGGATTCGACCTCAGCGTAAGCTCAGATTCCGCCGGAATGAAGTACGCAAAGGATAATAATATCAAGTTCACTGCAATGGACAAGAGCCTTAAAAAGATCGTCTTCATCATAGTGATATGCGGCGTGATACTCGCAGCAGCCGTCTTCGCTGTTGTCCTCATGAAGCGTGGCGGAAAATCTGCCGCCCCTGCTGTCAGAAAAAGCAGAAAAGAACAGGAAAAAGCCGAGAAAGAATCCTCCTACGAAAATATCCTCGGAGACGATTCTTCTGACGACAATGAGTAAAAAAGGGAAGCTATAAAGCTTCCCTTTTGTTTTGCTGTCAGTTATTCACGCCGTTGATGAAGTCGTCGAAAGAGCCTTTGAGCTCGACGTTCTCATTGGGGATAATTTTTTCACGGGGATCTCTGCCGGCTCTGATAGCCATGATATGACCTCTCATGGAAATGCCCATCATTTCGCTGAGTTCCTCTTCTGTGAAGCTGCATGAACCGCAGGCACACATAGAAGCCAGACCGTGAGCGTAAACGCAGCCATACTGGTAGATGCTCTCAGCGATCTCCGTCGGAACGCCGTAATTCTTTGACATGATCTCAACGATCTTGTCGTAGTGTCCCTCATTCTTCATGAAGTCCTTGATAGTGAGTCTTGACTCGTCCTTGCTCATGAACAAAGCACGGAACATATTCGGCTCGTCGATAGCGAAGCGGACGTACTGGATACCGAAGCCTTTTCCGGCAGGAGTCATCTCGAAGCCCTTGTCTGCATAGCCATTGTAGATCTCTCTGATACGTTCAAGCACCTTTTCGCACAGAGCGTCCATGCTCTTATAGCATTTGAACACCGGCTGAGTGGAAGCACCGAGAGCCTTTGCAACGGCTCTTACTGTTAATGAATCGAATCCTTTTTCTCTGACAACTGTAATAGCAGCGTCAAGCACCATTTCTGGTGTATACGTTATCTCTTTTGGCATAATAATCTTCCTCGTCATTCAAAATTTTGATTTTTCGCAATAATGTTGTACGCAGTACAATAACATTAGTAATATTATATCACATCAAACGCATTTTGTCAATAACATTTGTGATATTACGATATATTTACTATTTTTTCCTATATCAGAGCAAAGAAAAAACAAAATCCCTACACCCAAAAAACAGATACGCAGTTTTCCCTGCGTATCTGAAAGAGTTTTATCTGATAACGACACCGCCGCCCTGCCAGTTGGTAGCGACTTTGTTGTAAATATTGGTCATTATCCTGTCCTTGTGGTGTCTGTGGTACATCGATACAAGGAAAAATACCATGATCGAAAGGCAAACGCCGCCGACAAGGAGCTGCCATGTCTTCATATCGCTGAGGAAAATGCCGCCGACGATAACAGCCCACACGATGAGCAGAGCTGCAAAAAGTACCGGAGCACAGGCGGTCATAACAGAAGCGTCACGCATCTTGAGATACTGCCTGATATCTTTTTTTGTGAGGTTGTCCTGGTATCTTGCAAGGAAATTATCTGCCACAGCCCATTTGGAGAACTGTTTCACATCGGTGAACTTGGCAACATAGTCCTGTCCTGTAGAAGTAACACGATATTTTACTGAAACACCGTCAGGGCCGTTCGCCGCACCCATGATATGGACGAGAGTGCCTGATTCAGCCTGTCCCTTGATATTTTTCATGATAAGGTACTTTCTGTCAACAGCGTCTTCTATATTATTCAATGTCGCTCTCATAGAACAACTCCTCCTGTTCTTTTAAGAATGTATACCATGAACTCACCCCTGTGTCCGGGTATATTATCAAATATATATATTAACACATTTTCCGGCAAATTGCAAGTGTATTCTTATTATTTTTTAATTTTTGTGCAATTTTTACTATAACAAAAGAATATACTGTTGATAGTTTTGGTAGTGCATATCCGACAATATCCGATAGTGCATATTGCCTGAAAACAGCGGTGCGGAATAATAAGATTATTTATTTGCGATATTAATAATAATTAAACCGCAATTTTTTTGTTGACTATGCCGCCGGTAAGTGATATAATATTATAAGTCGGTGCAGAGGAGGAGAATTTTCCTCTGCGGACGATGAATTTGAACGTACTATTACATTTAAGGAGATTTCATTGTGGGAAAATATTTTGGTACAGACGGTTTCAGAGGAACAGCAAACGAAAATCTGACTGCCGATCACGCATACCGTGTCGGACGTTTTCTCGGCTGGTACTACAAGAAGATAAAGGAACAGAACGGAGATGCTTCCGCACCCCGTATCATAATCGGCAAGGACACACGCCGTTCGAGCTATATGTTCGAGTATTCGCTCGTCGGAGGACTCACTGCATCGGGAGCTGACGCATATCTGCTCCACGTAACGACAACGCCTTCAGTAGCCTATATATCGAGAGTTGACGGATTCGACTGCGGTATAATGATATCAGCCAGCCATAATCCATACTATGACAACGGTATCAAGCTCATAAACGGAAACGGCGAGAAAATGGAAGATGACGTTATCGCTCTCATAGAGGATTACCTCGACGGAAAGCTCAACGCATTCGGTCAGGCATGGGACGAGATACCTTTCGCAAAGGGCGGCGAGATAGGACGCTCAGTCGATTACGTTTCGGGCAGGAACAGATATATCGGCTACCTCATCTCCCTCGGAATGTATTCATTCAGGGGAAAGAAGATAGGCCTTGACTGTGCAAACGGTGCGGCATGGAACATCGCAAAGGCTGTTTTCGACGCTCTCGGAGCTGAGACATACGTTATCAACGCCCAGCCGGACGGCACGAATATCAACAACAACGCCGGCTCTACACACATAGATGTACTCCAGAAGTTCGTCGTCGAGAACAAGCTCGATGCCGGCTTTGCCTACGACGGTGATGCCGACCGCTGCCTCTGCGTCGATGAAAAGGGAAATGTCATCACCGGCGACCATATCCTCTATATCTACGGCAGATATATGAAGGAGAGAGGAAAGCTCATCAACAATACCGTTGTAGCTACAGTAATGTCGAATTTCGGCCTTTTCAGAGCGTTCGACGAGATAGGCATAGACTACGCCAAGACTGCTGTAGGCGACAAGTATGTATATGAATATATGAAAGAACACGGCTGCACCCTCGGCGGCGAGCAGTCAGGCCATATAATCTTCTCGAAGTACGCATCGACAGGCGACGGAATACTCACCAGCCTTAAAATGATGCAGGTCATGATGTCAAGGGAAAAGCCCCTCAGCGAGCTTGCCGCACCGTTCAAGGTCTATCCGCAGGTGCTTGAAAATGTCCGTGTAAAGGACAAGAAAGAGGCTCAGAACGATCCCGAAGTACAGGCGGCTGTAAAGGAAGTCTCCGATGCTCTCGGTGATACCGGCAGGATACTCGTTCGTGAGAGCGGTACAGAACCCGTTATCCGTGTAATGGTCGAGGCAGAGAATGAAGATATCTGCCGCACACACGTTGAACGCATCTGTGATATAATAAAAAAGAACGGTCACACTGTATGACGTAAGGAGCTATCATGAAAAAACAAGTGTATAACCCTTTCCTTCCGCTCGATGAATATGTCCCCGACGGCGAACCTCATATCTTCGGGGACAGGGTATACCTTTACGGTTCTCACGACAAAGAGGGCGGAGAAACATTCTGCATGGGTGATTATGTGGTATATTCTGCACCCGTCAGCGACCTCTCTGACTGGAGATATGAGGGAGTCATCTACCGTGCAGTAAACGATCCCGACTACCACACGAGCGACAGGAAATATATGTACGCCCCCGACGTAGTGCAGGGCAATGACGGAAAATTCTACCTGTACTACTGTATGTCCGGAAAATTCGGCTTCGGCGGCTATTACGGCCCGATAAGCGTTGCCGTGTGCGACGAGCCGGCAGGGGAGTATACATATATCGGCTATGTGCGATATCCTGACGGTTCGCCTATGAAGAAATACGTCTGCTTCGATCCGTGTGCTTTCAATGATAACGGCACTATCCGCATCTATTACGGAACACAGTATCAGGACGAGACTAACGATATCCTCGCCGCTGACGACGGGAAAATGCAGGAAGTCATGGAGCGTTACAACAAGTCCCGTGAGGAGATACTCTCAACTGCGGACAACGTAAACGGTGCGTGCATGGTCGTGCTTGAAGATGATATGCTCACGGTAAAGGAAGAACCGGTGCATATCTTCCCGTATGAGTCGGACTTCGGCGGCCATGAGTTCTTCGAGGCAAGCTCAATGCGTAAAGTCGGGGATAAATATTACTTCATCTATTCTTCCCAGAAGAACCACGAATTATGCTATGCAGTCAGCGACCGTCCCGACGGCGGATTCAGATTCATGGGAACGCTCGTTTCAAACGGAGATATCGGCGTGAACGGCGTTACCGAAGAAACACGCATGAACATGACCGGCACGACGCACGGCAGCATCATCTGTATAAACGGTCAGTGGTATGTATTCTATCACAGACTCACACATAAATCCGACTACAGCCGTCAGGCGTGTGCGGAGAAAATATATCTCAGCGAGGACGGAACTTTCGCTCAGGCAGAGATGACTTCCTGCGGACTCAATGACGCTCCCCTCACGGGAAAGGGAAGCTATCCGGCTGTTATCGCCTGCAATATCACCAACGGAAAAATGCCCCACGGCTCGAACAAGATATTCACCGACAGCTTCCCGAACGTAAATCACCGCATAAACAAGGAGACCGGCAAGACCGAACGCTGTATCTGCGAGATATCAGAGGGAACGCTTATCGGATACAGATATTTCCGGTTCGAGTCGCTTTCAGAGATGACCGTGACATATTCCGGCGACTGCAAAGGCGTTTTCGAGGTCTGTACTTCCCCGTCAGGCGAACCGGCAGCAGAGATA
>CADBQF010000054.1 GCA_902796705.1 Ruminococcus flavefaciens | reverse complement strand
TAAGAAGGAAGAGGGCGGCCGTCACACACCGTTCTTCAACAACTACAGACCTCAGTTCTACTTCAGAACAACTGACGTTACTGGTGTAGTTTCACTTCCTGCTGACAAGGAAATGTGTATGCCTGGCGATAACGTAGCAATGGACGTTGAGCTTATCACTCCTATCGCTATCGAAGAAGGACTCCGTTTTGCTATCCGTGAGGGCGGCAGAACAGTTGGTTCAGGCGTTGTAACAAAGATCAACGAATAATTTAATTATTCACATAAAGAGAAGTTCTGCTCCGGCAGGACTTCTTTTTTTATACCCGCAGTAATATTCAGCCGGAAATTACAAAATATCGTGCGGATACTTGAAATATAGCTGAAATTATGATATAATTATGTATTACATGATATAGCTGAATGTGAGGTTTTTGTATTGAAAGATAATACTTCTCTCATCCGGCAGATACATGATATGCTCGGTCAGGATAAGAAAGCGTGTGTACGCAGTTTTGGCTGTCAGCTCAATGTCTCTGACGGAGAAAAAATAAAAGGCATACTCAGGCAGGCAGGCTATTCGTTCACCGACGACGAGACCGAAGCCGACATCATAATCCTCAACACCTGTGCAGTCCGTGAAAGTGCGGAAGACCGTGTTTTCGGCATAGTCGGAAGCATGAAGAAACTCAAGGAGAACAAGCCGTCGCTCCTCATCGGCATAGCCGGCTGCATGACAGCTCAGGAGCATATTGCGGAGAAGATAAAGAAGTCGTATCCGCAGGTGGATATCGTGCTGGGAACGTCTGCGATAAGTGCCTTGCCGGGACTTCTGCTCGAAGCGTTGAAGGGCAGAAAATTCTCGGCTGATATCTCGGAATACGACGATTTCTCCGAAGCCGCCGAACAGGTGCGTGAGAGCAGCTTCAAGGCATCAGTCCCGATAATGTTCGGGTGCAATAATTTCTGTACTTATTGTATAGTCCCGTTCGTGCGTGGACGTGAGAGGAGCCGCCGCCCGGAAGACATCGTGAGCGAAGTCAGAGGTCTTGTCGCTGACGGCTACAAGGAGATAATGCTCCTCGGTCAGAACGTCAATTCCTACGGAAATGACCTTGCGGACGATGTGACTTTCCCCGGACTCCTGCGTCAGCTCAATGAGATAGAGGGCGACTTCTGGATACGCTTCATGTCATCGCACCCGAAGGACGCTTCAAGGGAACTCATCGACACGATATTTGAATGCGGCAAGGTCGCAAAGCATCTTCATCTGCCCGTGCAGAGCGGAAGCACCGAAGTCCTCCGCCGCATGAACAGACGCTACTCGATAGAGAAATACCTCGGAACGGCGGAATATATACTCGCAAAGGACAGGGATTTCTCGCTGACGACCGATATCATCGTCGGCTTCCCGAACGAGACTGACGAGGAATTTGAAGCAACGCTCGATATCCTCAGACGTGTGAAGTACGACAATGTGTACTCGTTCATCTACTCAAAGCGTTCCGGCACAAAAGCCGCAGAGATCGAGGATATGGTCTCCGACGAGACAAAGGGAAAGCGAATGCGTCGCCTGCTCGAAGTCCAGCGTGAGATCTCGACGGAGCATTACAAACGCTTCCTCGGCAGAACGATGCGTGTCCTCGTGGACGGCCCTGCAAAGAAGCATCAGGGCATGATGACCGGAAAATCGAATGAATTCATCATAGTCGAATTTGAAGGAGATATTTCGCTCACAGGTCAGTTCGTTGATGTGAAGATAACCGATACGATGAACTGGGCTGTCAGGGGCGAACTCATATAAATAAATTTTAAGGAGAATTTACAATGGACGTTATCGAACTTACAAGGGAACTCGGAAAAGCTATCCAGCAGGACGACAGATATATCGCATACAGCCTCGCAAAGCAGGTGAATGACGGCGATAAGGAACTCAATGCCGATATCGAGAAATTCACCAATCTCCGCCTTGAACTCACCAATGTGATGAGCTGCGAGGATAAGGACACCGACAAGATAAAGCAGCTTGATGAGGATATAAAGGCTGCCTACAAGAAGATCATGAACAATAAGAACATGATCGTTTTCAATGCCGCACAGAAGGCTCTCGAAGACCTTATCAGCAACGTTAATCAGATAATCTCTCTCTGTGCGAACGGCGAAGATCCGGAGACCTGCCAGCCGTCATCAGGCTGCACCGGAAGCTGTGCTACCTGCGGAGGCTGCGGCTGATATG
>CADBQF010000053.1 GCA_902796705.1 Ruminococcus flavefaciens | reverse complement strand
GTTCGTTATGCCCATTTTCACGAGGATATCTTCTATCTCCGTGTACAGGAGCTTGCCTATACCGCAGTTCTGATAATTCTTGTGAGCATATACAGTGAGTTCCGCTGACCAGTCATATGCTCTGCGGCCGATGAAAGTTCCGGCATATGCAAAGCCGACAGGCACGCCTTCTGTCTCAGCGAGAATGAAGGGATACTTCTTTGAAGTCTCCTCAATACGCTGTCTGAATTCCTCTTCCGAGGGAACGTCGTATTCAAAAGTGGTGGCAGTATTTTTAACATAGTATGCGTAGATTTCCAGCAGAGCAGCGGCATCTTCCGGCAACGCACGTCTTATCAGTATCTTCATATCGAAGCAAGCTCCTTTTGTCGTAATGTGGATATCAGCCTGATATCATGCGAGCGTATCTCTCATTTTGCTGATCCTGTCGGTGAATTTTCCGTATTTTTCAAGCAGATCAGGCACCTGCGAGAGGACTTCACCGGAATAGTGATATATGCTGTAAAAGAGCGGATCGGTCAGAAGTTCCTCATCACCGAAGAGCTCGTCGAGTTCTTCGTCGTCCGGTTCTGTGCAGGCAAATCTCTCATCGAGCAGATATTCCTCACTGAGCATATCGGAAAAATACTCCACAGGTTCATCATGTTCGTACTGCTCTGCATACTGCACGGAAAACATATAGTTCTCAAAAGCTCTCGTAAGTTCTGCTGCTTCCTCGTCAGCGAGAGCAGTATTTTCAGCGAGCAGCTTCTCATATATCCTCACAAGGAAAACGAGTGCGAACGGTGCAGGCGGGAACATCGTGTCCTGATGCTCAAGATCAGCGATACCGCTGAACGCTCTCATGAAAGTATCCTTATCGGCAGCGTTCTCCATCTGACTGATATATTCCGGATAATGCAGTGCCGTTCCGTAAGCCGTCACCATGCGTCCCCACGGTATATCGGAAACTTTCAGACCGTCGATATAATTCTTAATATTATTGTCCATGATATGATCTCCTATCAGTAATATCCCTCACTCACCGGGAAAATACATTATTGCTTCCGACCAGTCAACATTCACCGGAGTCTGACCGAGCAGGAACTCATCGTTCGTAGCTTCTGCATAGTAATACTTTTTATCGTTGTACTGGTAGTACACTCCGTCGATCGTATCATCGCCGGCAATGCCTACCGCAAAATGCCCCGGCAGATACAGGAAGCACACATCACAGCCCATTTCCCTGAGTATGCCGGCAAGCAGGAACGATACGTCCTCACAGTCGCCGCAGTTGTCGTACACTGTCTCTATCGGATATTTCGGATATTCAGTCTCTCCGCAGAAATCCTTGTCTGTGACGTACTCTATGCTCTGCACATAGCGGACAGCTTCGAGTATCATCTCCTGACGGCTGTAGCCGTAGTCATTTCCGCACTTGATAAGTGCATCAGCGATGACTTTCAGGAAATCCCTGTTGTTCTGATCGTTTATGTATTCTATCCACTTTGAGTGATCGGGCTTTCCGTCTTCGCTGACACCGGCTTCTATGCGTGGGAGCTGACTGTAATATTCATAGGCAGAGACATTGAACGTGACTTCGAGCCAGAAGTCGTCGCCGTTCAGACCTTTCCACTCGATGCGGCGTGTAGTCCTTCCTTCTGATTCGACAGCTTCATAGCTGAAATCGTCCGGAGCGATATTTATACTGCTGTTCTGCGAGCTGAGGTCATTATCCTGTGTATCATCATTCTCTATGATGATCTCGCTGCTTTCAGCAGTCGTCTTCTCAGCGGCGGAAATCTCTGTTTCTTCGTACAGGGTATCTTCTTCCGCATCAGCCCTTGAATAAGGCTGTCTCTCCGTACTTCCGCCGCAGCCGGAAAGCATTGTCAGCGAAAGCACGGGGAGCATCACAGAGATAAAAAACTTTTTTATATTCACTTCTTATTGATTATAGCACCCTTGTCAGCCGATGATACCTGTTCTGCATAGCGTTTAAGGTAGCCGGTGATGGTTGTCTTCTTCTTGATAGGCATAGTCTTTCTGCGTTCTTCAAGCTCTTCATCGGAAACTTCAAGAGTTATAGAATAATTCGGTATATCGATAGAGATGATATCCCCGTCCTTTACATAAGCGATAGTACCGCCGTTTACAGCTTCGGGAGATACATGGCCGATAGCCGCACCTCTCGTAGCACCGGAGAATCTTCCGTCCGTGATAAGAGCAACTGTCGAGCCGAGACCTGCTCCCTGTATAGCGGAAGTCGGTGAGAGCATCTCTCTCATTCCGGGGCCTCCGGCAGGGCCTTCGTAGCGGATAACGACTACATCGCCTGCTTTGATGCCGCCTTCATATATTACCTTGATAGCTTCTTCCTCGCTGTCGAAAACTCTTGCAGGTCCTTTGTGGACGAGCATTTCCGGAGCAACGGCACTTCTCTTGACAACGCATCTGTCGGGAGCGAGATTTCCCTTGAGTACGGCGATACCGCCTGTCTCGCTGTAGGGGTTCTCAACGGGACGGATTATATCAGGATCCTTGTTGATGCAGCCCCTGATGTTCTCGCCTACAGTTTTTCCTGTAACTGTCATGCAGTCGGTGCAGATGAGGTCTTTCTTTGAAAGCTCATTGAGAACAGCGTATACGCCGCCTGCTTCGTTGAGGTCTTCCATATATGTATGACCGGCAGGGGCAAGGTGGCAGAGGTTCGGAGTCTTTGCACTTATCTCGTTTGCCATATCGAGGTCGAGCTTTATGCCGCACTCATTTGCGATAGCCGGCAGGTGGAGCATACTGTTCGTCGAACAGCCGAGAGCCATATCTGCTGTGAGGGCATTGCGGAAAGCCTTCTCTGTCATTATATCGAGCGGACGGATATTCTTTCTGTAGAGTTCCATTACCTGCATACCTGCTTCTTTGGCAAGGCGGATACGGTCGGAATATACAGCCGGGATAGTTCCGTTTCCTCTCAGTCCCATACCGAGGACTTCTGTAAGGCAGTTCATCGAGTTTGCGGTATACATACCCGAACATGAACCGCACGTCGGACAGGCGTGCTGCTCAAAATCCTCAACGTCTTCGGCAGACATCTTTCCGGCGGTATAAGCACCTACAGCCTCGAACATAGATGAAAGGCTCGTCTTCTTTCCCTTTACATGGCCTGCGAGCATCGGGCCGCCGCTCACGAAAACAGTCGGAACGTTTATACGTGCAGCCGCCATAAGGAGTCCGGGAACGTTCTTGTCGCAGTTAGGCACCATTACAAGTGCATCAAAGTGATGTGCTAGAGCCATGCACTCTGTAGAATCTGCGATGAGGTCACGGGTAACGAGCGAATACTTCATGCCCTTGTGTCCCATTGCTATACCGTCACATACAGCTATAGCCGGGAATACAACAGGTGTACCGCCGCCCATTGCAACGCCGAGCTTTACAGCTTCGACTATCTTGTCTATGTTCATATGACCGGGAACGATCTCGTTGTAAGATGAAACTATACCGACCAGAGGACGGTGCATCTCCTCTTTTGTATGTCCGAGTGCATTGAAAAGTGAACGCTGGGGTGCTTTGTCAACACCTTCGCAGAAATAATTTTCGCTCATAGTATCTACCTCTGTTCATTTATTCAGCGGAGATCATCTCCGGCTGTGCTTTTTGCGTATATTTTCGAGCTGCTGCTTATGGAGAAGCTCATAGGTCTCTCTGCGTATTATGAAATCGTAGTCATCATCGGGATAATCGAATTCGGGATCGGACTGCGGTATCTCCTCTGTACGTTTTTTTCTTCTGCGGCGGCGGAGCCTCATGCCCTTGTCCGCATACGGTCTGTACATGAGGGGAACACCTGCGAGTATCATCAAAGCACCTATGAACGGAAAAGCCGCAAACGAGCGGTCGGTATCCTTTCCGGAGGCAGACCGGAGCTTTTCCTCGTCGCTGAGTGCATCGTCAGTGATCTCGTCGTTTTCATCATACGAATACTCATTACCGCCGGAGTGCGTGGCATCTTTCTGCCTGACGTGCATGACACCGTAAACGATGATGAGAGCTGTTCCCAGACCGAGGAGCAGGTATCCGAACGATCTCATTGCTGAAAATTCATATCTTCTTGTGCTGCCGCCGCTCATATACATCCCGCCTTTCAGATATCAACAGTTCATGATCATCCGGAACGTACAGATCACCGGCTGCATATATACTTTAAGGATACGCAGTTATAAAGAGAAGCTGCCAGCCGCATAAGCTGACAGCTGTCTGTCTTTGTATACAGCGAACGTCAGAAACGTCCGCTTT
>CADBQF010000052.1 GCA_902796705.1 Ruminococcus flavefaciens | reverse complement strand
CAAAAGGGTTTTCCCCAATAGAAGACATAAACTTCTTCATAAGCGGCATGGTCATATTTATTTTTCCCGTGCCTTGCTATTTCTGTATAAATATGATACAATATATGTATATTGTTTTTTCGCTCACATCTGAGCATTATCCACATCTGTGAAGGGAACGTGACAAATATGGACAACTCTATTTCTTTCAGCGGAAATATCACCGCACAGATAAACTTCGCCATGCAGCAGAACCGTGTCCCGGTGTTCAGGAACATGGCAATGACCAACAGGTCGGATCAGATCATCGAAAATGTCAGGCTCAGGATAAGGACTGAGCCGGGATTCACGTATCCGTTTGAATCAGCACCGACTGACCTGCGGCCGGGCGTTCTCACGGAGATATCCCCTGTCGATGTTGTTATAAATGCTGAATATCTGCTCAGCCTAACAGAAAAACTCTCAGCCGCCGTGATACTCGAAGCCGTTCAGGGCGAAGAAGTCATTGCGAGCGAAGTCCGTCAGACCGAGCTTCTCGCATACGATCAGTGGTCGGGAGTATCGTATATGCCGGAAACTGCCGCTGCCTTCATTGCTCCGAATCACCCGCTCGTACAGCAGCTCGTTTCAAACGCCGGAAAATATTTACAGGAATGGTGCGGAGATCCGTCGTTCACAGGGTATCTCTCGAACGATCCTAACAGGGTAAGGCAGCAAATGGCGGCTGTCTACGCTGCGATACAGGCTGAAAATATAGCCTACGCACTCCCTCCGGCAAGCTTTGAATCTGCTCAGAGGATATCTGCTCCAGATGCCGTTCTAACCAATAAAAAAGGCACTTGTCTCGATCTTGCTGTGCTTTACTGCTCGTGTCTGGAATCTGCCGGACTCAATCCTATGCTTGTAATGGTCAGAGGCCATGCTTTTGCCGGCTGCTGGCTGACGAACGAGACTTTCCCGGACTGCCTTGAATATGATATGTCAGCTCTCACAAAGCGTATCGCTGCCGGTGTCAATAATATCGGCATCGTCGAATGCACCGATATGACAGCCGGAAAAAATATCGATTTCGATACTTCTGCTGCCGATGCAGAAAAACATCTCTCCGACCACTCGGATTTCTACTTTGCCATAGATGTCATAAGGACACGTTCCGGCGGCATACGGCCTATGCCCTCACGCATCGATGAGAACGGAACTTTCAAAGCTGTCGATTACGGCGAGAGGAAACGCTCTGAGATAACTTCTGCTCCCGATGCGATAAATGTCATTTCCGCAGGCGATGCCCCTGCCGCAGAAGTCACAAAACAGGTCATCTGGGAGAGAAAACTCCTTGACCTCAGTCTGCGGAACAGCCTTCTCAATTTCCGTCCGACTTCCATGAACGTTCAGCTCATGGCTGACAGTCTCCCCTCGCTTGAAGATGAGATCGCCCGTGGTGAGGATTTCAAGGTAATGCCCGTTCCGGCAGATATGGATATCGAGATCAGCGAAAGCAAATTCTGCCGAATCGGTACTGATAAAGAACAGACAGCTTCTGTCACGGCTTCTGAATTCAAGAGTCACAGGCTTCGCTCCTTCATGAAAGAATCAGAACTCGAAAAAGTCATGAAAAAGCTCCACCGCCTTGCTAAAGTCAGCATCGAGGAAAACGGTGCAAATACTATCTACCTCGCACTCGGATTTCTCAGGTGGTATGAGACCGAAAAAAGCGAAAAGCCACGTTACGCTCCCCTTGTACTCGTTCCTGTGGATATAATCAGAAAAGTCCAGGAAAAAGCCTATGTCATCAGAATGCGTGACGAGGATACGCAGGTGAACATCACCCTGCTCGAAATGCTCCGTCAGTTCTTCGGCATAAATATAAAGGGACTTGATCCCGTTCCGGAAGATGAGAGCGGTGTCGATATCCCGCTGATATTCAGCACCATACGTCAGGGCGTAATGGCTCAGCCACGCTGGGATATAGAGGAATACGCCTTTATCGGTCAGTTCTCGTTCAACAGGTTCATCATGTGGAACGATATCCGCAACCGCTCCGCTGAACTTGCTTCAAACAAAGTCGTTGCGAGCCTTATTTCCGGAAAGACCGAATGGGAGGCGGAAGATATCTATATTTCGCCCCTCGACCTTGATAATAATGTTGCTCCGTCTGATCTTGCCGTTCCCCTCAGTGCGGATTCTTCACAGCTCGCTGCTGTCTATGCTGCCGCTGAGGGAAAGAGCTTCGTGCTTCACGGCCCTCCGGGAAGCGGTAAATCACAGACTATCACGAACATGATCGCAAGTGCGTTGTATCACGGAAAAACCGTCCTGTTCGTCGCTGAAAAAATGGCTGCTCTGACTGTCGTTGAAAAGCGTCTGAACAAGATAGGCCTCGGCCCGTTCTGTCTGGAACTTCACTCAAATAAAGCCCAGAAGCGTGCTGTTCTCGATCAGCTCGAAGAAACTCTCAATGTCGGAAAGATCAAGCAGCCGCAGGAATACAAGGCACAGGCTGACAAGATAGCTCAGATGCGTCGTGAACTCAACAGCGTAATGAGCGAACTCCATAAAATAAGGAATTACGGCTGCTCTCTCTATGATGCCGCTGTAAAGTATGAACAGTTCAGGGACTGCGGAGGAAAATTCTCCTTCACCGAAAAACAGATATCCTCCATGAGCGATACTTCATATCAGACGTGGCACGAAACTCTCGAAAGCCTTGCTGCCGCCGGACGCAGTTTCGGTGATGTCCCGTCTTCTTCACTGAGGCTCTGCACGCTCGATACCTGCACTCCGACTACAAGGGACGAATTCGGTGCTGCTCTCAGTGAATTCAGGAAACAGCTCGGACAGGCAAGAGCTGCGTTATCCGGAGATATATCTGCTGTATTCAGCGGAAAACTCACTTATACGCAGGCTGTTCAGGCTGCCGGCATTTTATCGGATTCATGCTCCGGAAAGACCATGCTCCTCGGAAGAGACTGGGAAGCACAGAAACCGACGGTCGAAAAGCTCCTCTCCTCTCAGCGTGAACTCAATGAAGTCAAAGCAGAGGTGCTTTCAAAATTCGAGCCGACTGTCTGCTCATACGATGCCGGAAAAGCTCTCGTCAACTGGAAGACCGTTCAGGGAAAATGGTTCATTCCGAAAATGACAGGAAGTTCAAAGCTCGTCAAGGAACTTGCCGCTCATGCAAAGTCTCCCAAGACTGTCACAAAAGCCAATATAGCCGGTCTTCTCGGAAAGATCAGCCGCATGAACACGCTGACTGCCGAGATAAACGACGCTTCAAAGGATATCCTCGGCAATTCATGGCAGGGCGAACAGACCGACCTCGACGCTCTGACAGCTTCGATAGAGCATTCAGAAAAGATACGTGCCGCCGCAGCAGCTTCGTCACTCAGCGAAAACGACAAGACGGCTCTCCTTGCTGCCTGTGCCGATAAATTCACGCAGAGAAGCGATACGTCACAGTATTCCTCTGCTGCCGCCGCAATGAAAGAGAGCTTCGGCAAACTCTCAGCTTCAGCCGAAACACTGAAAAACAGGTTTGCTGTCGATACAGACAAGCTCCTTGCAGGTGATGACTGGATACAGTCCGCCGACGACACAGCAGCCGACCTCACGAATGAACTCCCGCAGCTCAAGGAATGGACAGGCATCGTCGGGATATGCAAAAAGCTCCGTGAACTCGGCATCGGTGAGACAGCAGACGCATTCCTCGAAGGAAAGACTTCTCCCGATGATATCATAAGTTCATTTGACAGCGATATAAGCAGAGCTATGGTGACTTACACTATCTCCGGAAGCCGTGAGCTTTCACATTTCCAGGGAACGCTCTTCGACGAGAGCATTCGCAGGTTCAAGGAAGTCTCCGATGAATTCTCACAGCTCACCATAAAGGAACTCGCCGCCGAACTCTCCGCAAGAGTCCCTGCTGCCGGAACTTCCGCCGCAAGCTCGGAGGTCGGCATACTCCAGAAAGCCATAAAGAGCAACGGACGCATGATGTCGATACGAAAACTCTTCGACAGCATACCGAACCTGCTCCGGAGAATGTGTCCGTGTATGCTCATGAGTCCTATCTCCGTCGCACAGTACATCGATCCGTCGTATCCTAAATTCGACCTCGTTATCTTCGATGAGGCATCTCAGCTCCCGACCTGTGAAGCCGTCGGTGCTATCGCAAGAGGCGAAAACGTCATCGTCGTCGGAGATCCGAAACAGCTCCCGCCGACAAGCTTCTTCTCGGCAAGCAATGTCGATGAGGAAAATTACGAAAAGGAAGACCTCGAAAGCGTTCTCGAC
This sequence comes from Ruminococcus flavefaciens, assembly GCA_902796705.1. Classification (GTDB taxonomy): domain Bacteria; phylum Bacillota; class Clostridia; order Oscillospirales; family Ruminococcaceae; genus Ruminococcus; species Ruminococcus flavefaciens_W. Next base: position 4,631 of record CADBQF010000052.1, on the reverse strand, counting down.
GACTGCCTCGCTCTCTCGATGCCGCAGAAACACCTGCTCTGGCACTACCGTTCACGCCACGAGAGCCTTATCGCATACAGCAATGCAAGATACTATGAAAATAAGCTCTATACCTTCCCCTCGCCCGACGATCAGGTATCAAAGGTGAGCTGGGTACACGTTGACGGCTTCTATGACAAGGGTTCGACCAAGCAGAACAAGGCGGAAGCTCAGGCTATCGTTGACGAGATAGCTCGCCGCCTTGCCGATCCGGAACTCCGCAAACTCAGCATCGGTGTAGTAACTTTCAGTATGCCGCAGCAGAATCTTATCGACGACCTGCTCACTGACGCTTACAGGAACGATCCTCAGCTCGAAACATGGGCTAATGAACAGTATGAGCCTATCCTCATCAAGAACCTCGAAAATGTTCAGGGCGATGAACGTGATGTTATCCTGTTCTCTGTCGGCTACGGCCCGGACAAGGACGGAAAAGTCTCCATGAACTTCGGCCCTCTCAACAGGGACGGCGGCTGGAGGCGGCTCAATGTCGCTATCTCACGTTCAAGATGCGAGATGATAGTTTTCTCTGTCATAACTCCTGAAATGATCGACCTTTCACGAACACGCTCAGACGGCGTTGAGGGACTGAAAGGCTTCCTTGAATTCGCTGCAAAGGGAAGATCGGCTCTTCCTGTAAGGAGCGGAACTGCCGCCAGAAAGAACGGCTTCGCTTCCGTTATCGCAGAAGAACTCGGCAAGCTCGGATATTCTGCCGAATGCGGTGTGGGCTGCTCCGATTACAAGATAGATGTCGCTGTCAAGAATCCCGACGATCCGGATTCGTTCCTGCTCGGTATAAACTGCGGCGGAAAAGATCACTATGAAAACAGCAATGCCTACGACAGAACACTCTCCCAGCCGTCAGTCCTCAGAGGTCTTGGCTGGAACGTCATGAGCGTTTACATCATAGACTGGCTCGACAATAAGCAGAAAGTCCTCGGCAGGATAGAGGAAGAACTCAACAAAGCCCTCAACGCTTACCGCCACCCTGAAAACAAAGTCAGCGAGGAAAAAAAGAATTCTCCCATAGTCTTTGAGACAGAAGAAGCAAGCCCGCTCACCGAACTCTGCGGCAGGTATGTCTCTTTCCGCAGCGGTCAGCTCGGTACATCGGCTGATTTTGTTCCGGAAAATTCAGATAAGATATCCTCCTGCATCATGGATATACTAAAGGCGGAAGCTCCCGTCAGCCGTTCTGCTCTCATGAAAAAAGTATTCTCGCTGTGGGGGATAACACGTCCCGGTACGGCGATGAAGAGGACTTTCGATCAGGCTTTTGAGAATACCGCTCACAAGACGACTTCTGCAAAGGATACCGAATTCGTATGGCTCAATTCACAGCTCCCCGAAAGCTATGACAAGTGCAGAGCCTTATATGATGAAGGTCAGCGTCGTGATGCTGAGGATATACCTCCGGAAGAATACAGGGAGGGTATCCGCCTTATAATGCAGAGACAGATAGCTTTGCAGAGAGAAGACCTGCTGCGTGAAACTGCTCACCTCTTCGGTTTCTCACGCCTTACAAGCACGCTCGAACTCGCAGTCTCGCTCGGTATAAAATCTGCTAAAGATGCCGGATTCATCGCTTTCGGTGAAGACGGAAAAGTAACTTACGTAAACGAATGATAACTTTTCAGGCACGGAGTCCGCTCTGTGCCGGAACGGAGGTTTAAATTGAAAAGACTTCTCATACTCCTCGGCAAGATAATTGTCAAAACGCTCAATCTCTTCGGCAGGAACGCCGGAAATCTGCCGGGTATAATCCTTTGGCATCTCTCACGCCATAAGTGCTGCTCGATATTCAAAGTTGACTGCCCTGTCATCGCCGTAACAGGCACTAACGGAAAGACTTCCGTTACCAACTGCATCGCCCAGCTCTTTGAAAAAAGCGGAAAGAAGATAATCATAAACAAGGAGGGAAACAACCTCGATACAGGCATATGCTCCCTTCTGCTCCGCCACTGTGATATGTCGGGCAGAGTAAAAGCCGATTATCTTATCCTCGAAACGGACGAATCACACGTTCCGGTAGTGTACTCACAGATAAAGCTCGAAACGCTCATCGTCCTCAACTTCTTCCGTGACCAGCTCGACAGGAACGGCGAAATGGAGACTCTTATCCAGAAGATAAACGGCTTCTGCAAGACTTTCAGCGGAAATCTTATCCTCAACGGCGATGATCCGAATACCGCCCGTCTCGGCAGAGCAAATCCCAAAAACAAGAACGTCAGATACTTCCACGCTGAACCTTACGCTTTCGCTACAGACAAGATATTTGAAGCCTCGGAGGGAAGATTCTGCCCGTTCTGCGGAGAGCCGCTCGAATATGAGTATTACCAGTATTCGCACATCGGCAAATTCCTCTGCAAGAAATGCGGCTTCGGAAACCATGAGCCTTACATGACAGCTTCCGGGATCGACCTCGAAAAGCCTGTATTCACAGCCGGCGGCCATACGTATTCGCCTAAGCTCAACAGTATTTATAATGTATACAACATGACGGCTGTTGCTTCTGCGGCAAAGCTCTACAATATCAGCCAGAAAGTCACTGATGCCGTTATTTCCGGATATACCGTCAAGAACGGACGTATGGAGAACTTCATGCTCGGTGACAGGAAGACTACTCTCAACCTCGCCAAAGATCCGGTCGGTGCAAACATGACGCTCCGTGTGATGAACGAGATGAAGGGCGAAAAGGAACTTCTCTTCGTGCTGAACGACAATATCGCTGACGGCCTTGATGTTTCGTGGATATGGGATATCAATTTCAGCATCTTCGAGCGTGTGACGAGAGTTGTGACTTCCGGTACAAGAGCCTACGATATCGCTGTAAGGATAAAATGTTCAGGCTATGATGCTTCTAAGATAGTTGTCCGCCCTGACCTTGACAAAGCCGTCGAGGAACTCGCTTCGACTCCCGGAAGAAAATTCGTCATCGCCAACTACACAGCCGTTCAGCCAACAAGGTCGGCTCTGAAACGCTATATCTCAAAACACGGAGGAAGCAAAAATGAATAAGATCAAGATACTCCATATGTATTCGGATATGCTCGACCTCTACGGCGACAGCGGAAATATGGAGATAATCAGCTACCGCTGCCGCAAGCGTGGCATCGAATGTATCATCGACAAATACTCTATCGATTCGCCTGAGCCGGATTTCACGTCATATGACCTCATCTACATCGGAGGCGGTGCAGATCTCGAACAGCAGCATATCTCCGATGATCTTCTCAGGTGCAGGGACGGCATCGAAAAAGCCTACCGGAACGGGACTTTCCTCTTCCTGATCTGCGGAGGATATCAGCTCATGGGAAAATATTACCGTGACGCTGACGGAAATGATATCCCCGGTCTCGGACTTTTCAATTACTATACAGTTGCCCCGTCAAGCAGAAAAAAACGCTGTATAGGCAATATCATGATACGTACTTCTTTCACCGGAAAGAAAGTCGATGTCATCGGCTTCGAGAACCACGGCGGTCAGACTCAGGGCGTAAAAACCCCGCTCGGTGAGGTCATATCCGGCAACGGCAACACCACCGGCGGCTCACATGAGGGCTATTTCGAGAAAAACGTCATCGCCACCTACCTGCACGGCCCGTGTCTGGCTAAAAACCCGGAGATATCAGACTATATGATATCCTACTGCCTCAGCAGAAGCTCCGGCGAAACTATTAAACTCGCCCCCCTCGATGACAAGCTCGAAAACGAATGCCGCAAAGTCATGAAGGAACGTCTTCTCAGCAGACACTGATCTTTATTTTAGAACCTGTCCACATAGGGTGAATGTACGGATTTTCAGGCATAATTTTGTCGGTGGCAAGGCAAAGATCCGCCGAAGGGCTGTCGCCCTTCAAGGATTTTTAACGAAGTCACCGGCAAAATTTGACGAAAAGACGTGCATGAATCCCTATGTGGACAGGTTCTTCGATTTGGGGGCAGCATTAAGTGATCCCTTTCAAAACAAGCTGCATATCCAAGCCGCAAGTGCAGATGCCGCCGGAAAAATAATAAGCAGCTTGAGCAGTTGACTTTTAAGATTATAGCCATATTTTCTGCCATTGTACACGCTTTCTACTTCGGGAAAGTAATACTGAAAGAACCTGAACTTACAAAGCAGAAACCAGTCGAAGCAGATCATGTCATATAGTTTGTAGACCGTAAAAATGGAAACGAACCGCAGGAAGAACTGTCCAAAAGAGTAGCCGTTTCGCAATCCGTCCCAGATAGAGATGACACCGACACCTGCGATCATCAGCAGACTGAAGATCATCAGTGTCCAGCCGATCACTCTTGCACCGTAGAATAATTCACGTTTTCTCGGCTGAAGCAGCTCAACAGCTTCCTTCGGTGCAGATGAGAAAAACTTCTTATCCTGAATAAATGCGACGGCTGACAGCAGCATCAGTGAAATTGCTGCACAAAAAACAATTGCAAGAAAAATTGTCAATATCATTGCTGTTTGTCCTTTCTTATGCTTTTTGATCTGATACGGGATCGACCACTTTTTTTATTGCTGTTCCTTTCTGTTCAATACTATTTCGGATTCTTCACTTTATCTCCTACATACCAATAATCACATATCT
>CADBQF010000051.1 GCA_902796705.1 Ruminococcus flavefaciens | reverse complement strand
GATATATCTTTTGATACTCTTTTTGACGGCAATTTGACAGAAACGTGTGACTTTTCACAAATAAAGTTAATTATAATTGTAAGGTATGCTAAATTTCGGCTGAAATAATAAAATTAGGATATGGGATATTGACAAAAATGAAGTCAAATTGTATAATATTAGTGTAGCGTATTGTTGCAATTTTGTTTTTTTGAACGAATTTAAGAGAGATTTTTCACTATTGTCGCAATACGTAAATACTATTCTAAAGGCCGTCTTTAATGATTACGGCTTATTATAGGGGCAATACCCGATCCTGTAAATAATACGCAATCAAAGCCGGGCTTTAATTCATTCAGAAAGGATGTATGAAAATGAAGCTGAACGGTTTGTCAGCGAAGCAGGTTGAGGAAAGCCGCCAGAAAAACGGCAGCAACAACCTGACACAGATCCCCCCTGATCCGCTATGGAAGAAGATACTCGAAGGATTCAAAGATCCTATGATAATGATCCTTCTCGTAGCATTCGTAGTCCAGGTAGTCATGTTTATACTTGACAAGACAGGCGTAGCGGATACAGAAACAGCATGGTATGAGCCTGTAGGAGTCCTTATCGCTATACTCATCGCTAACGGAGTTGCTTCTGTCAGCGAGAGCAAGCAGGAAGGCAAGGCTTCTTCTCTTAAAGCTGAGGAAGAAGCAAAAGAAATGGCAAAGGTCATTCGTGACGGCAATCTTGCAGAGATCCACGTAAGCGAAGTCGTTGTCGGAGATATCGTTTATCTCCAGGCTGGTGACAAGATCCCGGCTGACGGCGAGATCGTTGACGGTGAAGTCAAAGTCGATCAGGCTGCTCTCAACGGTGAGACAGAAGAAGCTGAAAAGCGTCCTGTCGGTGAGGGCGAGTCCTATGAGATCAAAGACCTCCTCAACAAGCACTATGCTTACAGAGGTACTGTTGTGTGCGGCGGCGAAGCCTATATGGAAGTCAAGGTAGTCGGAGACAAGACTCTCTTCGGTGAACTTGCACTTGAAGTACAGGAGGATCAGAGACAGACTCCTCTCCAGGTAAAGCTTGCAAAGCTCGCAAAGCAGATATCCACATTCGGATATATCGGTGCTATAGCTATCATAGTCGGAGTTACAGCAAGTGCCGCTGTCAAGGGTGAACTCCCCTCAGACGGTATCGGCTGGCTCAAGTTCTTCATGAACGCTATCACTGTTGCGGTTACTATCATAGTCTGTGCAGTTCCGGAAGGACTTCCGATGCTCACATCTATCCTGCTCTCATTCCAGAGCCTTAAAATGACAAAAGATAACGTACTTGTACGAAAGATAAATGGTCTTGAAACTGCCGGAAGCCTTAGTCTTCTCTTCAGCGATAAGACGGGTACTATCACAGAGGGAAGACTTTCAGTAGTTGAACTCGTTACAGGCAATGTTACAAAATTCGACAAATTTGAAAAGCTCTGCCCCGAACTTGCACTCGATGTAGTTACCGGTATCGGTCTTAACAACAGTGCTCAGGCAAGCGGCGGACAGGTCATCGGCGGTAACAGTACAGACCGTGCATTGATGACATTCCTTGTTGATTCAAAAGCAGACGGAAAGATGAACAAGGACGAAGTAAGAGAATTCAACGCTTTCAACTCCACAAAGAAGATGTCAAGCGTTACTATCTGCCGTGACGGTCACTTCAGCACTTACGTAAAGGGTGCTCCGGAGCGTATCGTTGACAGATGTACACATTACATCGACGAAAACGGCAAGGTAAAGGAACTTACCGAAAAGGGCTACCTTATGCAGTATATCGACGAGCAGGCTGCACGTTCTATGCGTCTCCTCGGCGTTGCAAAGAGAGACGGCGAGAGCGACGAGGGAGACCTCACACTCGTATGCGTTCTCTGTATCAGAGATAATGTACGTAAAGAAGCCGTTGCTGCTATCAAGGAAGTTCAGGATGCCGGTATCCAGGTAGTTATGGTAACAGGTGACCGTAAGGAAACAGCCGTTGCTATCGCTAAGGACGCAGGACTCCTCAAGACAAATTCAGACGTTGCACTCACATCTCAGGAAATGGGCGATCTTTCAGATGATGAACTCAAGAAAGTTATCCCGAACCTCCGTGTAGTTGCAAGAGCATTGCCTACAGACAAGAGCCGTCTTGTAAGATGTGCTCAGGAACTTGATTACGTTGTAGGTATGACAGGCGACGGTGTAAACGACTCACCTGCCCTCAAGAAAGCCGATGTCGGCTTCGCAATGGGAAGCGGTACAGAAGTTGCAAAGGAAGCCGGAGATATCACTATCCTCGACGACAACTTCTCATCTATCGCAAAGGCTATCCTCTATGGACGTACAATGTTCAAGGGCATAAGAAAGTTCCTTATCTTCCAGCTCACAGTAAACGTAGCAGCCGTTCTTACCTGCTTCCTCGGTTCACTCCTCGGTGACAACGGCGAGCAGATGATGACAGTTGTTCAGCTCCTCATAGTAAACCTCGCAATGGATACTCTCGCAGCTATCGCATTCGGAAGCGAGCCTGCACTTAAAGAGTATATGAAGGACAGGCCTATACCACGACAGGCGAGCATCGTATCAAAGCCGATGTTCATTCAGTTCGTAGTAAGCGGACTTTATATCACAGCAATTTGTCTCTGCATAAGATTCGTACCTTTCTTCAATGATATATTCGGCGGCGGACACGATCCTGAGTATCTGCGTTCGGCACTGTTTGCTACATTCATGATGGCAATATCATTCAACGGATTCAATGCACGTACAGAGAAGCTCAACGTATTCGAGCATCTCGGCAGAAACAAGAACTTCCTCATCGTAATAGGAGTTCTCCTTGCAGTACAGTTCATCTTCGTAACATTCGGCGGAAAACCGCTCAGCGTTGAGCCGCTCAATCCACAGACATGGGCAGTTTGTATCGTACTTGCAGCTCTCATTATCCCGATCGACATCATCAGAAAGATGTGCGTCGGCAGCGGCAAGAGCGAAGGCTGATAAAAACGAACAGGTGATCTTTTCATAAAGCTCTCACCGTATCAGACACCGGGGAACGTTTTCGGACGTTCTCCGGAACTGTCGATATCCGAATCAAGTCCTGAATTTATTTCAGGATTTAATTGGCATATTGACCTAATAAAAAATATGAAATTTTCGCACATCGGCAAAAAACGGGAATTATTTCCGCTTGCCGAAATCAAAAAATGGGAGGAATTAATTATGGCTATCAATCTTCAGAAAGGACAGAAGATAGATCTTACAAAGGGAGGCGGAGCTGGTCTTCGTCAGGTAATGGTAGGTCTCGGCTGGGACGAAGCACAGAAGAGCGGAGGTTTCCTCGGCCTTTTCAAGCAGACACAGGATATCGACTGCGACGCTTCTGCGATCGTATGCGGTGAAGACGGAAGACTTCTTAATCCCTCAAATATAAAGGATTGCGTTGTTTATTACGGAAACTTAAGGCATCCGAGCGGTGCTATCGTTCATCAGGGCGATAACCTCACCGGTGCAGGCGACGGCGACGACGAGCAGATCATGGTAAATCTCGCTCAGCTCCCGCAGAACGTAGGCAAGATCGTATTCGTTGTAAATATATACGATGCACGTACAAGAGGACAGCACTTCGGACTTATCAAGAACGCTTTCATCAGACTTGTTGATATGAGCAATAATTCCGAGATATGCCGCTTCAACCTCTCTGAGAACTACAACAACATGACAGGTCTCGTAGTAGGCGAGATCTACAAGAAGAACGGCGAGTGGAAGTTCAACGCTATCGGTCAGCCTGTTCAGGAGGCAAGCCGTCTTGACGCACTTCTCCAGCTTTACAAGTAATTTTCATACGAACAGTATTTTCTGCAATAGATAAACAGATCAAGGACTGACCTTACCGCCGGTCCTTGTAACGACTAAGGAGGAATATAATTATGGCTATAAATTTACAGAAGGGCCAGAGAGTAGCCCTTGACGAATCAATGAAACTCGCACTCGTAGGACTTGGCTGGGATACTAACCGCTATGACGGCGGATATGATTTCGACCTTGACGCTTCTGCATTTCTCCTCGGAGAAAACGGAAAGCTCCTTCGTGATGAGGACTTCGTTTTCTATAACAACTTAAACGGCAGAGACGGTGCAGTCGTTCACACAGGTGATAACCTTACAGGTGACGGCGACGGCGACGACGAAGTTATCATCATTGACTTCACAAAGATCCCCCCGGAGATCAAGAAGATCGCTATCTGTGTAACTATCCACGAGGCAGATATCCGCAAGCAGAACTTTGGTCAGGTATCGAATGCCTATATCAGAATAGCTAAAATGGCTGACGAGTTCGACACAGTAGGCGAGCCTGTACTCAAATTCGACCTTGAGGAAGAATTCTCTATCGAGACAGCTCTCGTTGTAGCTGAGATCTACTTCAAGAACGGCGAGTGGAAGTTCAACGCCGTTGCTGCCGGCTACCAGGGCGGACTTGAGGCGATCATCCGTTCATACGGCGGAAACGTATAATAAGGGGTGCATAAAATTGAAGGAGTTCAAAAAAGGACAGAAGATAGGCGTGAAGTCCGGCGGACAGCTTGAAGTTATCCAGAAGCTCGGTGAGGGCGGACAGGGTATCGT
>CADBQF010000050.1 GCA_902796705.1 Ruminococcus flavefaciens | reverse complement strand
GTTATAGTGTGGTATAATATAAGTTATAGAATTTTTATAGATATTCGCCCCGAAAGGATAATATGAAAAAGATCACCATTGTTACAGGTCACTACGGCAGCGGAAAGACCAATTTCTCCGTCAATCTCGCTGTTAAAGCCGCTCAGGAGGGCAAGTCCGCCGCTATAGTCGATCTCGATATCGTAAATCCCTACTTCCGTACTGCCGACTTCCGTGATATGTTTCAGGAAAAAGGCATAAAGATGATAGCTCCGGATTTCGCAAACAGCAACCTCGATATACCGTCTATCCAGTTCGATGTCGTCCAGCTCGCTATGAACGAGGACTGCCTTATAATCGATGTCGGCGGCGATGATGCAGGTGCGACCGCCCTCGGCAGATATGCCGACGCTCTCGCTCCGTTCTCCGATGATATCGATATGCTCTATGTCATCAACCAGAGAAGATACCTCACATCTTCCCCGGAGGAAGCGACCGCTCTTATGTACGAGATAGAAGCCGCTGCCCATATGAAGCATACCGCAATCGTCAATAACACCAACCTCGGCAGAGAAACTACCGCTGATATCGTCAGCCAGTCATACGGCTTCGCTCAGTCTGTCTCGCAGAAGACAGGCCTTCCTGTGATGTTCACCGTCTTCCCGGAAGAATGTGCGGAACTCTCCGACAGGCCGGATACTTTCCCGGCTAAAATTTACGTCCGTACTCCGTGGGACGTGTGATACCGCTTTTAACTTAAATCTATATACAGCTAAATTTATGAAAGGATGTGTGATAATATGGCAAAGATGACAGTTATCGCAGAACGCTGCAAAGGCTGCGGACTTTGTACTGCTGCCTGTCCCAAAAAGATCGTCGCTCTCCAGAAAGAGAAACGTAACAAAAAAGGTTACTTCTACGCAGAGTGTACCGACGAATCCGCCTGCATCGGCTGTGCTATGTGCGGCATGATGTGTCCGGACTGTGCTATTATCGTTGAGAAATAATCATATCTATTTTACTTGAAAGGAGCTTTTAGCTTTGGAAAGAAATCTTATGAAGGGTAACGAAGCCCTCGCTGAAGCTGCTATAAGAGCAGGCTGCAAATGCTTCTTCGGCTACCCGATCACTCCTCAGACAGAGCTTGCTGCTTACATGGCTAAGCGTATGCACAAGGCAGGCGGCGTATTTTTACAGGCTGAATCAGAGATAGCTGCTATCAATATGGTACTCGGTGCAGCATCTACAGGTGTCCGTGCGATGACATCATCTTCTTCACCCGGAATCTCGCTCAAGAGTGAGGGTATCTCATATATCGCAGGTTCTGACCTCCCGGCTGTTATCATCAACGTCGAGAGAGGCGGCCCCGGACTCGGCGGAATCCAGCCTTCACAGGCAGACTACTGGCAGGCTACAAAGGCTCTCGGCCACGGCGACTTCCAGCTCCTCGTATATGCTCCGGCATCTGTACAGGAAATGGTAGACTACGTTGTAAAGGCTTTCGACAGAGCTGACAAGTACCGTATGCCGGCTATGATCCTCGCTGACGGTCTTCTCGGTCAGATGATGGAGCCTGTTACTTTCCCGGAGATCAATCCCGACGCTTACGACAAGAGCGGCTGGGCTGCAAACGGTCACAAGAACAAGAGAGAGCATCACATCATCAACTCCCTCTACCTCAAGCCGGACGAGCTTGAAAAGTCTATCGTTGACCGCTTCAAGAAATACGACATCATCAAGGAGACTGAGACAGAAGCTGAGCTTTACCTCACAGATGACTGTGATATACTCCTCTGTGCTTTCGGTGCTACAGCAAGAGTCGTAAAGTCTGCCGTAAATTCCGCAAGAGAACTCGGCATCAAGGCAGGACTCTTCCGTCCCAAGACTCTCTGGCCGTTCCCTGTAAAGGAGATCAACGAGGCTGCTAAGAACGCTAAATGTCTCCTCAGCGTTGAAATGTCAATGGGACAGATGGTAGACGATATCAAGCTCGCTATCAACTGCTCAAAGCCGGTACACTTCTACGGAAGAACAGGCGGCGTTATCCCGACACCTCTTGAGGTGCTGGAAGAGATCAAGAAACTCGGAGGTGCTAAGTAATGGCTGTTGTATTTGAAAGACCTAAGTCACTCATCGACATACCTACACATTACTGCCCCGGCTGCACACACGGTATCGTACACAGGATACTCTGCGAAGTCATCGACGAAATGGGCATCGAGGGCGATACTATCGGTGTATGTCCTGTAGGCTGTTCTGTAATGGCTTACGATTACTTCAACTGTGATATGATCGAGGCTGCACACGGAAGAGCTCCGGCTGTAGCTACAGGTGTAAAGAGAACTAACCCCGATAAGTTCGTATTCACTTACCAGGGCGACGGCGACCTCGCTGCTATCGGTACTGCCGAGACTGTACACGTTGCAACAAGAGGCGAGAATATCGTCGTTATCTTCATAAACAATACTATCTACGGCATGACAGGCGGACAGATGGCTCCTACCACTATCCCCGGTCAGGTAACTCAGACCACTCCCTTCGGCCGTGATCCCCAGCTCGCAGGCTTCCCTGTAAGAGTATGCGAGATGCTCTCAACTCTCACGGGTACTGCTCTTGCACAGCGCGTTGCGGTTGACAGCGTTCCCCATATCCGCGAGGCTAAAAAGGCTATCCGCAAGGCTTTCGAGAACCAGAAGGCCGGCAGGGGCTTCTCTATCGTAGAGGTGCTCTCAACCTGTCCTACAAACTGGGGACTTGCTCCTCTTGACGCTATCAAGAGACTTCAGGACGAAATGATCCCCTATTACCCGCTCGGCGTTTACAAGGACGTTGAGAACAGCGTTTTCGAGAATGTTCAGGGAGGTAATGAATAATGGCTACAACTGAGATACTTCTCGCAGGCTTCGGCGGACAGGGTATACTCTTCGCCGGAAAGATACTCGCTTACTGCGGACTTATGGACGATAAGGAGCTCTCATGGCTTCCCTCCTACGGTCCCGAGATGAGAGGCGGTACCTGCAATTGCTCCGTATGTATTTCCGATGAGCCTATCGGCTCTCCGCTCGTTCTCACTCCCGATATCCTTATCGCTATGAACCAGCCCTCCTTCGACAAGTTCGTAAAGGCTGTACGTCCCGGCGGAAAGGTTTTCTTCGACAGCACACTGATAGATGCTGCTACGGACAGAACTGATATCCAGCTCTTCGGCATTCCCTCACAGCAGCTTGCTGACGACAATGCTCTCAAGGGCGGCTCAAACATTATCCTCCTCGGAAAGCTCCTCAAGGAGACTCAGATCTGCTCGCTCGATACCATGAAGAAGGCTATCGAGAAGGTAGTTCCCCCGAAGAAGGCTGCACTTATCCCCAATAACTACAAGGCTATCGAGATCGGCATGAACTCATAAGAAAAAGGGCGCATAACTGTGGTACTCATATGGCAGTATTATCAGAACTAACTGGGGAAAACCTTTCTGAGGAAAGGTTCTTCCCCAGCCCCCTTTCCAAAGACTTTATTATGGTTTTTTCCGTGACGGTACAAGGTTCTTGAAAGAAAAACAAAGCGCTACCTTTTTCGGGTAGCGCT
>CADBQF010000049.1 GCA_902796705.1 Ruminococcus flavefaciens | reverse complement strand
TCCGGAACAACTGTCGAGCATCTTCGATATCCTCAGCGTTTCGCCCCTGACTGTTTCTATCGAATCGGAAAGGAATCCCATTCGTGAACCGAGCATCTCCGGAAGTGCCGATACAGCATCGTGTCCCGTCGTTATCCATTTATCGGAGTACGACGGTGATATGAGCATGAACGCCGCCGCTGCACATATGTAATTCACTGTATTGTAAAGGCTGTTGTATGTGACTCCGGCAAGCACCGAGAGTACGAAGCTTATACCGGTAAAGAATACAGCACACGATGTGTTCCTTCGTCTGTTGAGATATCCTGTAAGCAGTCCGGCTGCCGGAAGAAGCACGACGCTCATTCCGCATGACGACGACGAAAGGAACGCTCCGCACGTCGTCAATGCCCCGCAGAGGACTCCTCCCGTGTGACGGTAATAATAAGCTGCAAGCAGCGTCACGCATATCCCGCATATGAGTCCGACATTGACATACGTATTCCTGACCGAACAAAGCGACGATATGAGGACTGTGTAGACCACCGCATATGCACAGCCGTATCCCGATGAGAGATCAAACACCGACCGCCTGCGAAGCCCCGATACTATGTAAGATGCCGAATATACCGTCACTCCCGTAAGGCTTCCGTAGAACAGATAGAACACGAGCTTGTACATCATCTCACCTATTATCGCTGATACGGCACTTCCGGCTGCAAATACACATACTCCCGATATTATGCCCGATGTTTTAGGATCGCTGTGAGGATCATAGAACATCTTCGTTATCACGATAAGCACCATTGCTGCGATCTTGACTATGTTCCGTCCGATGCTGTGTACCGCCACCGAATGGAGCAGACTTCCCGTGAGGACGGCTGCGGCTGCCGGGAGATTCAACGCTCCGGCTACTGATATATCAGCAAAAGATGCGACTCCTGCCATATCCGTCCCGGAAAGCAGGAATCCCGCTCCGAGTGCTATCATGAATGCCCCGACCGCTCCGGCTGCACTATTGTCAGAAATATCTCTTATCTTTATCATGACCATTCTCCTGTACGCATATTTTCCGCCAAACAAGCATTATCATTATATCACGTTCTCTTTGTCGAAATATATCAGGATCGGTCGAGAGGAAAAAATTCATCTGCCGCTGTGATGCACTTGTTGCATTAAGTTACAAAAGGCTTGCTTTTAATTTAAAATGGTGTTATAATAATATTTAGTGCTGCTGATGCAGTAAATATTTTTATAAAGAAGTGTATGAATATGACAAAGATAACTATTTTTTCAGGCTTCCTCGGTGCAGGAAAGACCACCCTTATCAAAAAGCTCATAAAAGAAGGCTATAACAACGAAAAACTCGTCCTCATCGAAAATGAATTCGGTCAGATCGGTATAGACGGCGGATTCCTCCAGGACGCAGGCATCGAGATCACTGAGATGAACTCCGGCTGTATCTGTTGCAGCCTTGTGGGAGATTTCGGCAAGGCTCTCGAACAGGTGCTTGAACAGTATCACCCCGACCGTATCCTCATCGAACCTTCCGGTGTAGGAAAACTCAGCGACGTTATCCGTGCTGTACAGAACATCGATGCACACGATGTAGTCCTTGACGGATTCACAACAGTTGTAGACGCAAAGAAGTGCAAGATGTATCAGAAGAATTTCGGTGAATTCTTCAATAACCAGATAACATACGCAAGCTGCATAATTCTCAGCCATACTTCCGGGCTTTCTCAGGAAAAGATCGACGAGTGCGTAAAGCTTATCCGTCAGTTCAATCCTGCTGCTCCTATCGTAACTACAGAATGGGATCAGCTCACAGGTCAGCAGCTCGTTGATGCAATGACTCAGAAGAATACACTTGATGATGAACTCAAGCATCTCCTTGAGGAAGAGCATGAGCATCATCATCACCACCACGATCACGATGATGACGACGAGCATGAACATCATCACCATGAACATGACGAGAACTGCACCTGCGGCTGTCACGATCACGACCATGACCACGAGCATCATCACCACCACCATGCAGATGATGTCTTCACAAGCTGGGGCAGAGAAACTGCAAGAAAATATACAGAAGCAGAGATCACTGACGCTCTCAACGCTCTCTCTGATGAGGAGAAGTTCGGTACTATCCTCCGTGCAAAGGGTATCGTTGCTTCCACTGAAGGCGAATGGATACACTTCGACTATGTTCCGGGCGTTCCGGATGTAAGAAGAGGCAGTGCCGGCACTACAGGAAGGCTCTGCGTTATCGGTTCTAAGATCAACGAGGAAGAGATAGCCAAGCTTTTCCATGCTGAATAAGGAGGTACATCATGCCTAATATCGAAGAAGAAGAGGCTCTCCCGGTCTACCTGTTCATCGGTTTCCTTGAATCAGGAAAGACCAAGTTCATTCAGGAAACGCTCGATGATAAGCGTTTCAATACAGGCGAAAGGACTCTGCTGCTCGTTTTTGAAGAGGGCATCGAGGATTATGACGAATCCAATTTCGCCAAAAGCAATATCTTCAAGCGTGTTATCGAGGACAAGGAGGATATGACTCCCGAAAATCTCCAGAGACTCGTCGATGAGACAAAAGCTGAACGTGTCGTTATCGAATATAACGGTATGTGGCAGGTCACGGAACTTTTCAATGCAGCTCCCGACGGCTGGATGTTCTACCAGATAATGTGCTTCGCTGATGCTTCGACTTTCCTTAACTACAATGCAAATATGAGGAGCCTTGTCGTTGACAAGCTCAATGTATGCGAACTCATCGTCTTCAACCGCTTTGAGAGAAGCATGGATCCCAATGAGTTCCATAAGATAGTACGTGGCGTGAGCCGCCGCTCTGAGATCGCATACGAATATTCAGACGGTCAGGTCGCTTATGACGATATAGAAGATCCGCTCCCGTTCGATGTGGAAGCTGACCATATCGTCATAAAAGACGAGGATTTCGCTCTCTGGTACAGGGATATAATGGATACTCCCGAAAAATACGACGGAAAGACCGTTACTTTCCGCTCGCTCATGGCAAGGAATCCCAAGTTTCCCAAGGATACAATGGCTGCCGGCAGGCAGATAATGACCTGCTGCGTCGAGGATATCCAGTATTGCTGGATGGCTGCACAGTTCAGCGGAACTCCTGCTGTAAAGGAGCGTTCATGGGCAATGCTCTCTGCAAAGATAAAACTACAGAAGCATAAGCTCTACCGCTCAAAAGGCCCGGTACTCTTCGTAACAGACGCACAGCCGTGTTCGCCTCCCGAAAAAGAAGTCGCAACATTCTATTGATATGTTAAATAAAAAATATATCTGCAAGGCTATTGAAATTTTATTTTATTTTTGATATAATAATAGTTGATTAGACACTCAACTATATAAATTCACCTGATTTGTCCGGAATCTTTTCCGGACTTATTTCTGGGGCATAGCCAAGCGGTAAGGCAACAGACTTTGACTCTGTCATCTCGTGGGTTCAAATCCCGCTGCCCCAACCAGAATACGCCCGGCTGCCATGCCGGTGCTTGTCAGGGAATGTATACCTATTGTGGGGAAAACCTTTCTGAAGAAAGGTTCTTCCCCACACCCCTTTCCAAAGACTTTTAACATGAAATTTCCCCTGACGGGACGCTCACGATAGCTATCGTTTACGGC
>CADBQF010000048.1 GCA_902796705.1 Ruminococcus flavefaciens | reverse complement strand
GACAGTTGATGTGATGCTTTTGGATATGATGTTTTTGTCGGTATGCTTTCTGAGCGTTTCGATGAGCGGGAAGCAGCATACGACAGCAGCGATGAGCAGATACATATTGTTGATGACGGAGATCTTGTCCTGAAGTCCTATGAGACCATTTCCGCCGAAGCCGAATATCGTCTTGAAGAACGTTCCGAGCTTTCCGAGGTCTTCAAAATAGAATATGCCGAAGCCGATTATAATGACGATCTTGTTGTAGATATGTCTTATCACTATCGGTATCTTCTTCATACGCTTCTTGCCTATGAGCATTTCAGCAAATACGAAGAGTCCGTAATATATTCCCCAGAAGATGAAGTTCCAGCTCGCACCGTGCCATATGCCTGTGCAGAGCCATACGAGGAAAAGTCCGCCGTACTTTCTTCTTTTGCCGAATATCGGCACATACAGGAGATAATCCCTGAAGAACGTACTGAGTGATATGTGCCATCTCTGCCAGAATTCCGTGATATCCTTACAGATGAACGGGTGCTTGAAGTTTTCGTCAAAGTGGAATCCGAAGACTCTTCCGAGACCAATAGCGATATCCGAATATCCTGAGAAGTCGAAGTATATCTGCAATGCGTAAACTGCTGCACCGTACCAGCTTCCGAAAAGTGTAGCATTGTGTATGTTCTGGAGAACATTGTCTGCGATAGTGCTGAGCTGATTTGCGATAAGCACTTTCTTTGAAAGGCCGAGGACGATACGGTTGAGTCCGTAGGAAATATCGGTCAGACGTATCTCTCTTGACTCGATCTCTTTTTCGATAGTGCTGTAGCGGACGATAGGGCCGGCAACGAGCTGCGGGAAAAGTGAGAGATACAGCAGAAAGTTCTTGAAGCTCTTCTGTGCCTTGACTGTACCCCAGTGACAGTCGATTATGTACGATACCGTCTGGAAAGTATAAAAGCTTATACCGATTGGCAGCTTTATATCGGGGACGGGTATATGGCACGAAAACAGGGCGTTGATATTCTCAACGACGAATCCGCTGTACTTGAATATGCCGAGCATAGCGAAATCATAAACTACGGCAGCCGTGGTAGCAATGGTATCGATCGTCTTATCCTTGTGCTTTTCAATCTGGACAGCGGCGGCGTAATTTATGACTGCACTGAGCAGCATCAGGAAGACGTACACCGGCTCGCCCCATGCGTAGAACAGCAGTGAGAATATCACAAGCACAGTATTTTTTGAGCGGATCGTTTTTGCTGTGGCATAAGCAAGCAGACACAGTGGAAGGAATAGATAAACGAAAAATAAACTTGAAAAAACCATATTTTGACCGCCTTGAAAGATATTTTAACATAAAAAAAGAACGCATAATCATGATCTGCCTGAAAAAACAGACAGAAAGAACTATGAGCATTCATAAAAATAAGACCATGGATATTACTGTATATTGTGAAGATACAGTTAAAATTTCTCTTTAAGTGCTATATCTTGTATAGACTGCACATTCAATTATACACCACCAAAACTTTAAATGCAATAGGAAAAAACAAGGATTTGCGAATTTTTTTATAATTTTTCAAAAATCGGCTCAAAACACAAAAATCATCAGTTTTTTGCGATATTTTTAGACATATATTTACTTCCGAAAAAAATGCCCTGCCGGAGCAGAACATCTGTTTCAGTATTCACTTACGATCTTTGCATTCCTGAGCTGGCAGTAGGTCGTGTAATTTTCTGTGTAGCAGTTGAATTCACCGACTACTGTTATCTGCGAGTCGAGCGGCGGATAATCCTGCGGATATACATAGTCTCCGTCAAGCTCAAATTCCATAGCCTGTGTGCAGCAGGCGGCCACGTCACTTATCAGGACAGCGAAGTATTCTTTTTTTGTCTCCGGATCTTCATAATATGAGAAAGGTCCGCTTATCTTAACTGTTTTTCCGTTATATTCGTCCGGAGAATATGCCATTTCATAGAGCTGTCCGTACATGAGAGCAGCGTCCATTGTGGTAAGGTCGATATCTATCTCTCCTGACGGACGTTCATTGAGATCCGGCTTACCGTATCTGTCATCATAAGAAACCGTGTCGCTTTCTGTTCCGCCGGCAGCCGCCGGAGCATCATTTCCACAGGAGACGAGCATCACGGCAGACACCAGCGACGCTGCCAGTATAATAGAGCGGTGTATCATTTTTCTCCCTCTTTCTTACCGAGATATACGATATCAGCATCGAGGAGCTGAAGATATGTGACACCGTATTCATCGTATGAGCTGAAAGTTCCGGATATGACCATTTCCTGTCCCTGCTCCGGATAATCGTCCGGAAAAGTATGCTCTCCCTTCAGAACGAATTCTATTCCCTGAGAGCAGCACGCAGCAGCATCAGGCACGAAAACTGCGTTGTACTCCTTATTCGCCGGATCGGTAAAATGGTTGAAATATCCTTTCACGATAGTTGACTGTCCTTCATACTTGTCAGCGTTGAACGTCATATCATATATCTGTCCGAATAGCAGATCGGGATCGGGTTCTGTCAGAACGATATCATATCCTTCCGTGCTGTATGGCAGCTTTTCCTCATCAGAAACTTCTTCTCCGCATGACGTGAGCAGCACCAGTGCAGATGCCGCAGCCGCAAGAAGCCTTCTGCCGTTACTCATTTTTTCTTCCTCCCCATGATGAACGATATAAATGTAAATACAAGGAATGCGGCAAGGTATACCGCTACTATAGTTGAACCAGCCGGTGTTGACCAGAATATCGATGCTATTATGCCCGCTACCGAACAGAATACCGACAGGATCATCGAACATATGACAACGCTCCTGAAACTCCTGTATACTCTCATAGATGAAAGGGCAGGGAAGATTATCAGTGCAGATACGAGCAGAGAACCTATAAGCTTCATCGCTATAACTATAACAAGTGCAGTGATGATAGCTATGAGCATATTGAGATGATCTGTCTTTATTCCTGTAGCTTTCGAGAATGTCTCGTCAAATGTTACAGCGAATATCCTGTTATAAAAGAATACAAAGACCGCCATTACAACGACAGAAAGTATCAGGCAGAGCATCACATCGTTTTCCTGGAGCGTGAGTATCGAGCCGAAGAGCGTATTGCATACATCTGACGACAAAGCACTTGAAGACGGAAATTTATTCATCAGGAGATAACCTATAGCCAATGCACTTACCGAGATCATCGCTACGGCAGCATCTCCCTTTATCTTGGCGTTCTGGTTCGTCCGCAGCAGAAGCACGGCAGCTATGACCGTCACCGGAAGGATTATTATCATGTTGTTTGAATCGGCTATAAGTTCTATGAGTTTTGCGGCCGTTTCTGACTTGATCTCACGGCCATTCGCCGAATATGCGATACCTCTGAGCATGAACGAAAAAGTCGTTGCAATAGACAATGCACCGAATGCGACATGAGACAGGCCGTCGCCTATGAATGAAAATCTTTTCAGGACGAGCGGCACTCCAAGCACCGACGAACATACGGCGATAAGCACGCTGACGATGAAAGCATATTGTATGAAGCTGTGTGAAAGATAATCACTGAGCTTTGTGATGAACTCATTCATCGTCATCACCGCCTTCCGTAGCAAGAAACGAACGTCCGACAGGACTGTTCACATAGTCTTCCGTCTTTCCGAAGAAGAGCTGCTTTTTTCTTCCGATGTGGAGGATATGTGAAGAATACTTCACAGCAGCCGTAATATCGTGGGATACCATGATTATAGTAACGCCCTCGGCATTGAGGCCGGCGATAAGTTCATACATTTCAGCCTGAGCTTTCGGATCGAGTCCTGTGACAGGCTCATCGAGCAGCAGCATTTTCTCAGCCGCACATAAAGCTCTTGCGAGAAGGACTCTCTGCTGCTGTCCGCCCGAAAGATCACGGTAACAGCGTTTGGATAGTCCTTCTATGCCGAGCCGCTTCATATTTTTTTCGGCAAGGTCTTTTTCTTTCCGTGTATAGAAAGGTCTCCAACTGCACTTTGAAAGGCAGCCTGATATGACTATCTCACGCACAGAAGCAGGGAAGTCTCTCTGCACCAAAGTCTGCTGCGGAAGATAACCTATCTCTCTTCCGGCGATATCGCCGCACCATTTTATCTCTCCGCTCATCTGCGGTTTCAGACCGAGTATCGCCTTTATGAGCGTACTTTTTCCAGAACCGTTCTCTCCCATTATACAAAGGTAATCACCACTGCTGACAGTGAAATCTATCTTCTGTGCAACGATCCTTCCCTCATATCCAAGAGCGGCATTTTTACATACAAGCTGTGTTCCCATATCAGTTCAGTGCCTCTTTCAGGACGTCATAGTTTTTCTGCATCACAGAAAGGTACGTTGTTCCGTTTTTTATATCGGCAGAAGATACCGACTGGAGAGAATTGAGCTGTACGATCTTCTGGTTTTTCGATGAAGTATTGGAGATGATAGTTTCCGCAAGAGAGTGATCTGATCCCTCAAGAGTGAAGACTGTTTTTGCGTTGAGTTCATCGATCTTTCCTGCAAGGAAAATGACTGTATCGAAGCTTGCAGAACCTTCCGACGAGCAGCCTGCGAAAGCGGCATAATAATCAAGTCCGTAATCATCGGTGAAATACCTGAACGGGAACCTGTCACCAAAGACGAGCGTTTTCACCTGTGCTGACGAGAGCATTTCCTCATAGCTCTTGTCAATGGCATCGAGCTTGCTGAGGTAAGAATCGAGATTCTTTTCGTAATCCTCTTTATTGTCCGGATCTTTTTCACACAGTGCAGAAGATATCTCACGGCACACGGTCTCTGCGTTTTTCACAGAGAGCCAGACGTGTTCGTCATATTCAGGAGAATCTCCCTCTTCTCCTTCTTCATCTTCTTCAGCCTCCATGCCTTCCTTTATCTCTTCCTCCTTGACATCATT
>CADBQF010000047.1 GCA_902796705.1 Ruminococcus flavefaciens | reverse complement strand
GCTCCTCTGACAGGCATTTCTGTTCGTCAGGGGAGCTTTTGATATTATATAAGAGGTGCGATAAGCTTCATCAGACCTCCACGTATCTTTACGGAGAGCTTTTCTTTCCGGGCGGCATCTTTGTCTATCTGACGGCATTTTTCGAGTGTCAGGAAGAAATCTTCCTTTATATCGGGAATACAGTCAGTGTTATCCATATAAGTCGCACATTCAAAATGATGATACAGACTGCGGTAATCGAGGTTTATCGTTCCGACAACAGCACGGCAGTCATCGCTCACGAAAACTTTTGCGTGGACGAATCCGGGAGTGTATTCGTATATCTGCACTCCTGCACTTATCAGAGGATAATAATGCGTATGTGCAAGAGCGTTCGCAGAGCGTTTGTCTGGTATTCCGGGAAGTATGAGCCTTACATCTACGCCTCTCTGGGCGGCATATTTCAGTGCGGCTTCAAGTTCACCGTCAAGGATAAGATAGGGAGTCATGATATATACATATTTTCTCGCACGGTAGAGGATATCGATATAAACAGTCTCACCGACACGGTAGCCGTCGAGAGGACAATCTGCATACGGCATAACATATCCCTTTGAATCGGGATATTCGTCATACGGATAATTGAGCCACTGGTTCCACTGGGGATATTTTTCGGTGATGTTCCACATTTGCAGGAACATGAGCGTAAAACTCCGGACTGCTTCGCCCTTTATCATCACAGCAGTATCTTTCCAGTGGCCGAAGCGTTCGACACGGTTGATGTACTCATCAGCAAGATTGACACCGCCGTTGAAAGCGACCTTTCCGTCGATGACGAGTATCTTGCGGTGGTCACGGTAATTGTAATGAGTTGAGATGAAAGGCTGTATAGGCGAGAAAGCCTTGCATTTGATGCCGTATTTTTTCATGCGTTCCGGATAGTCGTGGGAGAGTGTGGATATCTCGCACATACCGTCGTACATGACACGTATCTCCACGCCGAGTTTGGCTTTCCGGGCGAGAACTTCAAGTATGCTTCCCCACATATAGCCTTCATCAATGATGAAATATTCCATAAAAATGAACTGCTCTGCCTTTTCGAGTTCTTCCATTAGAGCGGCATATTTTGCTTCACCTATAGGGAAATATTTTACTGCCGTGTTCCTGTACACCGGGAAGCAGCCGGTCAGGTTGATATATCTGCTTATTTCGGCAGTACCGGAAGCGATGATCTCCGGCTCTGAAAGGATCTCTTCATTTTGTGTGAGTTTTCCGTGAGTTTCACGTTTAAGGTATTCGATCCTTGCGTTGACCGTCCTGTGACCTATTTCCTTATTTGTGAACCACAGCAGTATAGTTCCCGGAACAGGGAAGAGCATTATCACCGTCAGCCATGTGAGCTTTGCGGAATAATCCATATCCTTGTTAGTAAGGAATATGACCATTCCTATGGAGAAAACTCCCTGAAAGGCAACATAGTGCGGTATCAGCGACGAGAACCATTTATACAGTGAAAGAAAAATATCTATCTGCAATAATATAAGAATGAATATTATAAATGTCCGGCTGAAAATTATACGCAGTATTCCTTTTCGCCGTTTAGGGAGAAGTCTGAGTATTTTTTCTTTTTTTGCCATACTGCCTCCTTGAAAGATAAATAAGAACCTGTCCACATAGGGATTCATGCACGTCTTTTATGTGGACAGGTTCTAAAATAACAACACTATAATTATAGCATATCGTTACAAAAATATCAAGATATAAATACTTTTCATCAGAAATGTTTTCCTACGCTAAATGCTGTTTGACTCAGGTAACAATTTGTAGTATAATATGATTGAAAATATCTGAAAGGAGATATATTTATGGCAAACAGATTTGAAGGTCAGTCAGTTACCGAACTCGGTGATCCGTCGTGTCCGAAAGGCGATGCCGGTGAGGAGATGCTCAGACGCATGAACGATTCACATTATCCGGTCACAGGCTGGGCGTTGGATATACTTGATGTCCGTCCCGAAAGCCGTGTTCTTGACATCGGCTGCGGCGGCGGAAGGACTCTCATGAGAATGGCAGAAAAAGCTGCAGAGGGAAAATTGACAGGCGTTGACTATTCCGATGTTTCCGTAGCACTCAGCAGAGAGATGAACAGCGAAGCTGTAAGTTCCGGCAGAATGGAGATAGTAAAGGCATCTGTATCATCGCTCCCATTTGGTGACAACAGCTTTGACAGGATAATCACCGTGGAGAGCTTTTATTTCTGGAGCGATCCGCAGAACGACCTGAAAGAAGTCTTCCGTGTTCTCGATAAAGGCGGAAGATTCCTTATCACCGCCGATATCCACGGAGGTGCGGAACTTTCAACAGAGGAGAAAGCAAGTGTTGAAAAGTATCACCTTTTCAATCCCACGCCCGGACAGTTCAGAGAACTGCTCACAAACGCCGGCTTCATTGATGTGCAGATACACACCAAAGAAAACACCCACTGGATCTGTGCCGAGGGCAGAAAATAAAACCCAGCCTGCTGTCAGGCTGATGCTTATAATGAAACTTATACCTTTTAGTGGGGGAAACCTTTCTGAAGAAAGGTTCTCCCCCACACCCACTTCCAAAGACTTTTAACATGAAATTTTCCCTGACGGGACGCTCTGGCAAGTCTTGCCGTAAACGATAGCTATCGTGAGCGTCCCGT
>CADBQF010000046.1 GCA_902796705.1 Ruminococcus flavefaciens | reverse complement strand
ACTGGGCATTCAACCGTCAGAGATACTGGGGCGAACCTATCCCGATCGTTCATTGCCCTCACTGCGGAATGGTGGCTGTTCCCTATGAGGAACTTCCGCTCAGACTTCCGCCTGTAGAGAATTTTGAACCCGGTACAGACGGCGAGAGCCCGCTTGCTAAGATAGACAGCTTCGTGAACTGCAAGTGTCCGAAGTGCGGCGGCGATGCAAAGCGTGAGACAGATACCATGCCTCAGTGGGCAGGTTCATCATGGTACTTCCTCCGCTACTGCGATCCGAAGAACGACAATGAATTCGCTTCACAGGAAGCTCTTAAATACTGGATGCCTGTTGACTGGTACAATGGCGGTATGGAACACGTTACACGTCATATGATCTACAGCCGCTTCTGGCATAAGTTCCTCTATGACCTCGGACTCGTTCCAACATCTGAGCCTTACGCAAAGAGAACAGCACAGGGGCTCATTCTCGGCCCGGACGGAGAGAAGATGTCAAAGTCAAGAGGAAATGTTATCGATCCTAACGATGTCGTAAACGAATACGGTGCAGATGTACTTCGTCTGTATGTACTCTTCATGGGTGACTACGAGAAGGCTGCTCCGTGGAGCGAATCGAGCATCAAGGGCTGCAAGAGATTCATCGACAGAGTATGGGGACTCCAGGATATCCTCACAGACGGCGACGAGTACAGCGATGCACTCCGCTCCAATTTCCACAAGACCATAAAGAAGGTCACAGAAGATATCGAGGCTATGAAGTTCAATACAGCCATAGCAGCAATGATGACGCTCATCAACGGTATATATGCTGTCGGTTCTATCAACAAGGCAGAGCTTGCAGCATTCTGTACTATCCTTGATCCTTTCGCACCGCATATCTGCGAAGAGATGTACAATATCCACTTCGGCAAGATACTCAGCGAGCAGAGCTGGGTAACATATGACGAAGCTCTCTGTGTTGACGAGACTATCGAGATCGTCGTTCAGGTAAACGGCAAGCTCAAGGCTAAGCTCAATATACCTGTAGATGCAGACAAGGATCTTGTCATCGCTCAGGCACTTGCTGACGAGAAGGTAAAGGAATCTGTTGACGGTAAGAATATCATCAAACAGATATATGTACCAAATAAGCTTGTTAATATTGTAGCAAAATAACGAATTTTAATAAATTGAAAAAAAGACTTGACATATCATGTGAAATGTGATAAACTATTAGTATATTACTTATAGTTATTTATCTGCTATGGTATTGAGGTTTGCTTGACTGACACTCTTCGGAGTGGTTAGCATAGATCACAGAGTCCGCTCTGTGTTACCTCTGGATAAGGGAGGGAAAATAAGTGGCAGAAGTTCGTGTAGGCAAAAACGAGTCTTTAGACACAGCTCTTAAGAGATTTAAGAGATCATGTGCAAAGGATGGCGTTATAGCTGAGGTTCGTAAGAGAGAACACTACGAGAAGCCTTCGGTAAAGCGTAAGAAGAAGTCTGAGGCAGCTCGTAAACGCAAGTATTGATTTGCGTAGCTAAGAAATTTTGAAAAAGCGGGCTGTTTGACAGTCCGCTTTTTTACTTTGGAGGAAAATAGAAAATATGGGCATAAAGCACAGAATCACAGGTACTGATGTCGATTTCGCTTTCAGAAAGACGATCAATATAACTCCGGCTTTCCTGAAAGAGCATAATATCTATGGTCTTATCCTTGACGTTGACAATACGCTCACTACAGACGAGAACCTCGCTCCGGCCGAAGGTATCCCGGAATGGGTGGAGGATATGAAGAATGAGCATATCAGGCTCGTTATCGTATCGAATAATAACGCCAGACGTGTCAGACCGCTCGCTGAAAAGCTCGGACTGCCGTTCGTCGCCAAGGGTGCAAAACCCCTTAAAAAAGGCTATGAGAAGGCAATGGAGATAATGGGGCTTCATCATACCCGTGTCGCTGCTGTCGGAGATCAGCTCTTCACTGATATCTGGGGAGCTAAACATTCTAAAGTCAGGAGCATCTATGTCGCTCCTATGATGATAGAGGGCAAAGACAAACGCTTCATTCTTTTCAAGCGAAAGCTCGAAAAGCCTTTTCTTCCAGAAAAATTCACCGATGACGGGGAGTAATACTTATGATAAAGAATATACTTGTTATACACGGCCCGAACCTGAATCTCCTCGGAGAACGTGAACCGGGCATATACGGCAGCTCAGGCATCGACGTACTTAATCAGAATATCATGGACAGAGCAAAGGAACACGGACTCCACTGTGAGATCTTCCAGTCAAATCACGAGGGAGCAATAATCGATAAACTCCATTCCGCAAGGACAGAGTTCGACGGAGTAGTCATAAATGCAGGTGCGTATACTCACTACAGCTACGCTATCAGGGACGCTATAGCTGCTATCAGGATACCGTGCATCGAAGTACATATCAGCAACGTTTTTGCAAGAGATGAGTTCCGCTCGAATTCAGTCATCGCACCTGTATGCAAGGGAAGTATAAGCGGCTTCGGCTTCGGAAGCTATTATCTCGCAGTACAGGCACTTGCAGAACTCTAAGGAGGTCTTTTTTTGAACAGATTTGAAAAGCTTTTCGAGAAGCTTGAAGGCATCGACTGTGCATTCATCACATCAGATGTCAACAGAAGATATTTCACCGGAATGAAGTCATCAGCAGGCTTTGTGCTTGCTTTTCCGGAGAAGGCATATCTTCTCGTCGATTTCCGCTATATCGAAAAGGCAAGGGCAACTGTGAAAGACGCAGAAGTTATCGAGATGCAGAGTGCTTT
>CADBQF010000045.1 GCA_902796705.1 Ruminococcus flavefaciens | reverse complement strand
CGACTTTATCCCGGCAAAGCTCTCATTCGATGAGGGAGAAAATCTCACAGCTCTCGTTCCGACGACCGATTACAGCGGATATGTCATATTCTTCTTCGAGAACGGAAAAGCTGCCAAGATACCTATGAAGTCCTACGAGACAAAGACTAACCGCAAAAAGCTCTCAAAAGCTTATTCCGACAAATCACCGCTCATCGGAGTCCTCTTTGTCAGCGAAGACAGAGATATTCTTCTCCGTTCGTCAAGCGGACACGCACTTGTATTCAATTCAGCAATGATACTTCCGAAATCCACAAGAGATTCTCAGGGAGTACAGGTGATAAGCCTCCGCAAGAACGCAGTTCTCGCAAGTGCTTCTTTCATAAGCGAAGAGCAGGCATCAGAACTTGAAAAGTACCGTGCCAAAACAGTTCCCTCTGCCGGAAAGCCTGCAAAGGAACTCGGTGATTCAAACCAGCTCACATTTATATGATATGAAAAAAGCTCCTTACAAATGTGAGGAGCTTTTTGATTCTTAGCAATACTGTATTTTAAGGTCAGTAAACTCTGCCGTACCGTCAGAGGCGTAAAGGCCTATCATGACACCGGTGAAGCCTCCGGCTGATTCGCTTGAAAGATATTTCGTCCTTGCCTTGCCGAGAGTGTGCGTCTTTTCACCTATAACAACGCTGAAAGTATACTCTGTATTTGTCATCTCTATGATGAAGGAAGCATTGTCTGTTCCCGGAGGCAGAGGAACAACAGCCTGTATATGGCGTATATCACCGATATTCAGTTTGAGGACGGCTTCATATTTTTTTCTTGTATCGAGCCAAGCCTGATTGTTTCTGCGGATACAAACGTCATAGTGATCGTCTTCGTCCATATACATGGTGATGCCGGCTTCACCGAAATCTCTTCCGTCAAGTCTGACGCTGCAATTGACCGTTCCGTTGAAGTCACGCTGCCTGAGAGCTGTAAAAGTGGGGGAGGATCTGTCGAAAAGCGTCTTGTTAGTTCCGTGAAGAACATATTTATCCCCTGAATAACTATAGTTATTTATATCTGGTTTCCTGAGATATACCCAGCCTGCTTCACGAGGAGTATTTGCAAAAGTCTGTACTTCATATTTTTTCTGATCTTTGCAGCCTTTTATCTCATATTCTTCACCGACAGTGCCATTTGTTCCGGCAGTGAACCAACCGTCTTCCTTGAACTGAACAGGAGTCATGAAAACTTCCCTGCCGAGGTGATGATAGTGGAGCCATTCGCCTTCCTGACGGAATCCGAGATGTATCATGAACCATTCACCGTCAGGACTTTCCACAAGTTCTCCGTGGCCTGCACCCTGAATTATGAACGTACCAAGATCACGATTCGTAAGAACAGGATTACCCGGATAGCTTTCAAATTCGCCCCAGACTGAGGCACTTTTTGCATAAGTTATCATATGGCCGTATTCAGTTCCGCCTTCGGCAGCAAGAAGATAGTATGTACCGTTGATCTTATACATATGCGGGCCTTCGAGAAATCTACCGCCGCTGCCTTTCCAGATAGTACGGCTGGGGGAGAGCTTCTTTCCAGTGGAAATATCTATCTCACACTGAGTGATGCCTTCGTTGCCCTCATCGTCAGTACCGTTGCTGATAAAGTAAACTTTTCCGTCATCAAAGAAAAGTGACGGATCGATGCCGTCCTGATCGACGAACACAGGATCAGACCATTCTTTTGTAATGTCATCTGTATACAGATAGAAGTTCTTGTTGGCAGAAGTATTCGTGGTGACCATATAGAATCTTCCGTTGTGATATCTTATAGTAGGAGCAAAAATTCCGGCTGAACTTTCAGCTTCGGAAAGATCTGCCTGAGTTGTACGTGTGATGCAGCTTCCGATCTGTTCCCAGTTTACAAGATCAGAGCTTCTTAGAAGCGGAACTCCGGGGAAATACTGGAAAGAACTGCACACCATGTAATAAAGTCCGTCATCAGCACGGCAAACGCTTGGATCCGGATAAAAACCTTTTACGACAGGATTCTTGTAGATCATTTGATAATTACTCCTTTGCAGAAATATCTGACAACTGTTATTATATCACGTTTGCCTTAACAAATCAAGTACAAATAAACAGAAGCACATATTCAGCTTTAACAAAAATTCCGGAATACATAAAGAGGAAAGTGCGTGAAGTTTCTGAAACAAAGTTGCACCAAATGTATGTTTGGTGCAAAAACTACTCCGGATATCTTGACTTTTGTTTTGTTAGGTGCTATAATTCTCTTATCCGGTGATCTGACCGGTGTATATTGATATTTCAGATAAGGAAAAAACTATGGCTAATTATAATAATGAAGATAATCCTGAGTTCCTCAACAATTACATCGTTCATATGAAAGTCGTCAGGCTTCTTGCTGAGCGTACTATAAGCGAATACTATTTTGATATAAGGCTTTTCCTGAAATATATCCACAGCAAAACTTCAGATACAGCCGATGATATATCAGATATTTCCATTAAGGATATGCAGATATCGGAACTCCAGAAGATCAAGGTTTCGGATATATACGATTTTATATTCTATACATCTGATGAACGCAGGAATTCCGAGCGTGCAAGATATCGCAAGATATCGTCGCTCCGAAGCTTTTTCAAATATATGACCAAAGACGTTCATCTGCTCAGTTCCGATCCTACTAAGGATATCGATATACGTGTCCCTAAAAAGAATATGCCGAAATATCTTTCACTCAGTGAGAGCCGGAAGCTCCTTGAAACCGCCGGAACTGCTGAATCAAGACGTGATTACTGCATACTGACGATATTCCTGAACTGCGGTATACGACTCAGCGAGCTTGTGGGTATTGATATAAGCGATATAGATTTTACCGAAAACAGAATGACCGTTCTTGGCAAAGGCAATAAAAAACGTGTAATCTACCTTAATAAAGCCTGCATCGATGCGATAAACTCATATATCGAAGTCAGGAACAGCGATAAGAATGCTTCCGAAGAAACTGCACTTTTTCTCAGCAATCAGAAAAAACGCATTTCAAAGCGGCGTGTTCAGCAGATCGTTGAAAACTCTCTGAAAATAGCCGGTCTCAACGGCAAAGGCATTACCACCCATAAACTTCGCCATACGGCTGCTACATTGATGTATCAGTACGGAGATGCCGATGTGCTTACACTTAAAAAGCTCCTCGGTCATGCAAGTACAGCAACTACTGAGATCTATACTCATCTCAATGATGAGAATGTAAGAGATGCTGTCGAGAGCAATCCCCTTTCTACAATGACTTCCCCGAAAAAGGACGAAAAATAAAAGCAGCACTCCCCTGCTGTTTAGTTAAAATTTTTCTGTAATATAAAAATACGGCGGTATCTCTCTGAAAGATCATACCGCCGTATTTTTTCCTGTAAAGGGTTCATTTTTTTACCGGAGCATCAATGGGTATTCCCTGTTTTATGCTTTCCTGACAATCAAGATAACGCTGATTGCTGCTCCCACGGAAAGGTATCTCCCAGTCACGCTTTTCCTCGATGAAAGGCCCGTCTATAAGGATATCAGTAACATCAAGAAGTTCTTTCCAGTCGTTTTTTTCACGTCCGGAGTAAAGCTCCTCAAAAGTATAACCGGTATAAGTAATTATATCAAGTCCGAGTTCTTTTATCTCTTTGCCGAGTTCAGCAAGTATATGAGCCTGACAGAATGGCTCACCGCCGCTGAATGTAACTCCGTCGAGCAGCGGATTCGACTTAATCTTTGAAAGGAGTTCATCTGTATCGACGATACTTCCTCCGCCGAAGTCGTGAGTCTGCGGATTATGGCAGCCCTTGCAATCGTGCGGACAGCCCTGAGTGAATATCGTAAATCTGATCCCCGGTCCGTCAACGATAGAATCGTTGACTGTACCGGCTATTCTGAGTTCCATTAAATCACCTTAAATACTATGTTTGACTCTGTCGTGTTCCTCAGCACGCTTTCCGTTGTTGAAGCGGTCGAGAGTGCCTACGAGGTAGCCTGTGATACGTCTTATCCTGTCGAATGCGACGTTTCCGGAGTGTTCCTTTCTGCCGCAGCATGGGCAGGTATCACCGATTATACCCGTATATCCGCAGCACGGATCACGGTCAACAGGGTGATTTATAGCACCGTAGCCGATGCCTGATTCCTTCATGCAGCGAACGATCTTCTCAAATGCAGGAAGGTTTTCGAGCGGATCGCCGTCAAGCTCGATATAGCTTATATGACCGGCATTTGTAAGCTCGTGGTAGGGGGCTTCTATCTTTATCTTCTCAAATGCACTTATAGGATAATATACCGGTACATGGAATGAGTTAGTGTAGTAGTCACGGTCTGTAACGCCTTCAATGATGCCGTACTTCTTAGCGTCCATTCTGACAAATCTGCCGGAGAGTCCTTCTGCCGGAGTTGCAAGGAGCGAGAAGTTGAGGCCTGTACGCTTTGCCTCCTCATCAAGACGTTTTCTCATAGCTGTAACTATTTCAAGGCCGAGTTCCCTTGCTTCTTCGCTTTCTCCGTGGTGAGCACCGATAAGAGCTTTGAGAGTTTCAGCAAGTCCGATGAATCCTACTGAGAGAGTACCGTGTTTGAGTACCTCTTCGATAGTATCATCAGGTGAGAGCTTGTCGGAATCCATCCAGATGCCCTGTCCCATGAGGAACGGGAAATTGCGGACTTTCTTCTGGCACTGTATCCTGAATCTGTGCATGAGCTGGTCGATCGTAAGGTCGAGCATCTCTTCGAGCATCTCAAAGAAAAGACCTACGTTGTGATCTGCTTTTATGGCAAGTCTGGGGAGATTTATTGAAGTGAAGCTGAGATTTCCTCTGCCTGTTACTATCTCTCTTGAAGGATCGTAGTTGTTTCCGATAACTCTTGTACGGCAGCCCATATAAGCTATTTCTGTATCGGGGTTGCCTTCTTTATAATACTGGAGATTGTAGGGAGCATCGATGAATGAGAAGTTCGGGAAGAGTCTCTTTGCGGAAACTCTGCACGCAAGTTTGAAGAGGTCATAGTTCGGATCGGTGGGATTGTAGTTGATACCGTCCTTTATTTTGAATATATGTATCGGGAAGATAGGAGTCTCGCCGTTTCCGAGACCTGCCTCCTGAGCGAGGAGAACGTTCTTGATGACCATTCTGCCTTCCGGAGAAGTATCTGTACCGTAGTTTATCGAGCTGAACGGAGTCTGGGCACCGGCACGGCTGTTCATCGTATTGAGGTTATGGATAAGAGCTTCCATAGCCTGATAAGTAGCACGGTCTGTTTCCTTTTCTGCATTTCGTTTAGCGAAAGACTGGATCTTTGCGGCTGTCTCCTTGTCGGTGTAGTTGAGAAGAAGCTCTGCTTCCTTTTCGGAATAGCCGTTATCATCAGCAAGAGTGGGTTTGAGTCCCTGTTCTGCGAGTTCTTTCTTTATGGAATCAGCAGCCTCGAACTCTTTCTCAACACCGCCTATGAGCGATAATGCCCTTGCAACGTTCTGTATATAGCGTGAAGCGTAAGTCTTCTTTACGCCTTCTGCCATAGCGTAGTCGAAAGTAGGTATGCTCTGACCGCCGTGCTGATCGTTCTGATTGGACTGGATAGCGATACAGGCAAGTGCTGAATAGCTCGATATATCGTTCGGCTCTCTGAGAAATCCGTGACCTGTCGAGAATCCGT
The DNA here is from genome assembly GCA_902796705.1 of Ruminococcus flavefaciens. Lineage (GTDB taxonomy): Bacteria > Bacillota > Clostridia > Oscillospirales > Ruminococcaceae > Ruminococcus > Ruminococcus flavefaciens_W. The sequence continues at coordinate 3,622 of CADBQF010000045.1, read as the reverse complement.
TGGAGAAGAGCTTTTTCAGGTCTATCTGTGTGCAGGTAGTTGTAAGAGTATAGAAATCAAGGTCGTGGATATGGATATCACCGTTTCTGTGAGCCTTTGCGTGTTCCGGTTCAAGGACGTACATCTCGTAGTACTCCTTTGCGGAAACAGAGCCGTATTTGAGCATCGTTCCCATAGCAGTATCGCCGTCGATATTGGCATTCTCACGCTTGATGTCGCTGTCTTTTGCCGGGCTGAAAGTAAGCTCGTTGAGGACGCACATGAGGTTGGTCTTCATTTCTCTTGAACGTGTACGCTCATATCTGTAAAGGATATAAGCCTTTGCGGTCTTAGCGTGGCCTTTTTCGATAAGAGTCTTCTCGACGAGATCCTGTATCTCCTCGACTGTCGGGACTTTACCGGGATTTTCCGCTTCATAGACTCTGCATACTTCGGCAGCAGCGTCCATGGCAACGCTGAAATCAGTACCTCCGCATGACTGGGCAGCCTTGAAAATAGCATTAGCGATCTTCTCGATATTGAACGGCACCTTTCTGCCGTCCCTTTTCATAATGTGAATAATCATCTCTGCACTACCTCCAACACAAGATATAGTATGTTCCGTTTGTAAACTGTATATTAGTATACTACAAAAAAAATCCATTGTCAACCGTATATCTGAACAATGGAAAGAAATTTTAAAACGCATATTTTGTACGTTCTGACGAATAATTTCGGGGATAATCAAGATTTTAGCTATATTGCGAGAAAATGGAAATTTAGTTAAAATAAATAGCCTGACACAATATATAGTGTCAGGCTGTATGTCATGCCACATGAGAAAGGATATACGATGCAAGTGTCGAATAAGCATCAGGAGACAGAGTCTTCGTTTCTGCTGACCAGTATTCTTCCTTGAGGTTCCCCTCTACAGACTTGAGAGCTGTGTTCGTATCGAGGCAGTAAACGCATTCCTTATCAGCAAGAGCAAGGAGCTTCTTGTTATAATCGTTTATCGTTTCATTCTTTACAGTTTCCGTATCAGCTATCACCGGCGGGAGCTGCATGATGTAGATATTCATATCCGGGAAATACTCTGTAAGGTTCTCGATGAGGTTCGTGTACTCAGATATCATGGTGCTTACCTCAGAAGTTCCGATATCACTGCCGAGCATGAGGTAAACGTTCTGCGGCTTTTTGAGCTTGATAGTCTCATATGCCGTAACTGTACCGAATGAGCTTTCGATCTTTGCTGTATTGCAGGCAGCGGCATTGAGGGACGGATCTGTGAGAACGTCCTTGAAAGCCGTATATCCGGCCATTTCAGCTATAGTTGAGTCTGTTATAAGGCAGCTCTTTGAAAAATGCTCGGACGCATCTGCCGGAGATGACTGAGGAACGGGATTCGTAACGCTCTCTCTCGGCTTTTTCTGCGGCTCAGGTGATCCTTCATCTTCTGCCTGCTGGACGGACGTATTCTCAGTCGGTGTTTCTTCAACGACTATGCTCGATTCTTCGAGGACGAAGTTGTCATTGAAATTCGCAGCAAGCATATACAGCACAAAACAGGCTGCAAATGAAAGCACGAATATTATTATCATTACCCAGATATTGAAACGGATCTTTGGTCTGCTTTTCTTTCTGTCAGAGATCCTTCTTGTATTTCGTTTGTTATCCATAATCTCTCCATTGAACGCCGAATTCCGGTATACGGCAACCGTAATGCTGCCGACTTGCGGCATTAAGGCAACTTCAGAGGATTAGTAACATCACCCCTGAAGCTGCCTTAATATTATTATAACCTGAACTGAATATTTTTGCAAGTGTTTTTTTGCTATTTGTGCATATTTTTATTTCAGCTTTCTGACAGTACGCTGACAACGGCTCCGTTCATAAGGATACTGTCGAAAATGTCTATCGCTCCGTCGGAGTTGAAATCGGCAGCTTCTGCACCTTTTTCGGTGAGAGTTGCTCCTTTGAGGATATATTTTCTGAGGAGAACGGCATCTGCTATGCTGAATTCACCGTCGCAGTTCACATCGCCTTTAACTTCTTCTGCTGATACAGCTTTGGAGGTATCGAGCGTGTACCATGTAACGTTATTGTTTTTCGCATCAGCAACAGCCCATGTCAGAACATCATTCTGAACTATCGGCTGGATACTTGTTGAAGACAGTCTTGCGTTATCAACTGTTATCTTTCCGGTGAGTCTGTTTCCGTATTTGTCGAGTATCACATAGCATACGTCTGAGAATTTCTTTTCGGTAAGCTCTTCCCAGAGAACGCAGTAGCGGTCGCCGCTGAGCGAAACGATCTTGACATTGCCTGCCTGATGAGTCTTATCGGAATTCGTGAGCCATACAACATTCGTATCGACTATCTTGCCGGTAAGCACATCTTTTCTGTATTCGCCTGCGAGAGGGAGCGTATCCGTGATATTGTGCGGCATGAGGCGGACGAAAACATCATATGTATCAGTAGAATAGTCGGCATAGTTGTTCGATGTATAGAAACGCTCGGATTTTCCGGCAACGGCGAATGTCTCAGAAGTTGCAGCAGTTCCGCCCATATATGTGAAAGTCGCATTCTGATGCTGTCCGGGCTCGTTGTAGATGCTGCTTATAGTATATGCCATTCTCTTGACGAGGACTTTCTTCGTGTTTTCAAGTTCATGGAAGACGATAGCTCTGTCGTAGCAGTCGCCTCTCTGTATCGAGATAAATCCGTTTTTGAACGGGATAAGGCTGACTCCGAACGAGTGCGAGCAGGTGTTCGACTTGGCGAACTCGAACTGCTCCTTTGCTGTATCAAAACGGAAATATCCGCCGCCCTGATGTCCGCTCTTCCATTCAGTATCCATAAGAACAGCGATCTTTCCGCCGTTGTAGGCGATATTTGCATTTCCTGCATCAAATGGGATAGCTGCTTCTGTTATTGAGCTTGAAAGCGGAAATTCACCTGTGAGCGTACCGTCAAGGTCATATCTTGCAAGGACGACATTGTTCTCATCAGTGCTTGTACTCTGGAGGTTCTTTCCCCATAAAATGTACATCTGATCGTTGTCGCCTATAGTTGCCGCTCCGAAATTGAATCCGCTGTATCTGAACCATACAGGATCGTCATTTTTGCCGTTTTTGAGCATCGCAACGGTATCTTTTTCGCCGAGAACAGCATAGATATTCCCCTTGCTGTCGGATACTTCCTGTAAATAATCCGTATCCGTAAAGAGCGAATATGTCGGAACGGCATTGTATGTTGATCTCACAGGACGGTAAGTACATACAAATGTACTTGCGGAGTTATTTCCGTCCGGGAGCGAAACGGGTGTCGTCTGTGTAGTGGTGATGACAGTACCCTGCTGAACGGAACTTGCGGTCGTAGTGGTCGTTGTGGCAGTTCCGCCGCTGCCGGAAGCTGTTGTAGTCGTTGAAGCAGATGCACCATTGCGGAGTACCTGGAATTCAGCAGACGGCTTCGTCAGGGTATAATCTATATCCACGCAGATAGAAACTGCGGCTTTCGGCACTGTATAGCTGAATGAAGCTGTTCCGCTGCTGTCGAAGGAACGTCCTCTGTAGATCGTTGTGGAAGATCCTCCCTGAGCCGTCTTGATAGTGAAATACACCGTTAAGCTGTCGCCGGG
>CADBQF010000044.1 GCA_902796705.1 Ruminococcus flavefaciens | reverse complement strand
TTTTCTTTGGTTCGTTTCTTTGTCTGATAACAAAGAAATGAACAAAAATAGGGTATATAAAGGAAACAAGGGCATTACACCCTTGTTCCTCTATTAAATTTTATAATATTTTAATATCAGAGACCCCAGATGTCCTTAGCGTACTCGGCAACAGCTCTGTCTGCTGAGAAGATGCCTGCGCCCGCGATATTGTTGAGTGACATCTTAGCCCACTTTTCCTTATCCTTGTAGCACTCTGTTATGAACTTCTGAGCATTTCTGTAGGAATCGAAGTCTGCAAGTACCATGTAAGGGTCAGAATCTTTGAGTGAATTTGCAACGTCATTGAATGTGCAGCCGTTGATGCCGCCGTACATTCTGTCTATGCCGTTCTTGATAGTGTGGTTGGACTCGTATATCTTAGTGGGGTTGTAGCCGCGTCTCTTGAGGTCTTCAACTTCCGGTGTCTTCATACCGAAGATAACGATGTTGTCCTCGCCTGCGGCTTCTCTTATCTCGATGTTAGCGCCGTCGAGAGTACCAAGCGTTACAGCGCCGTTGAGCATGAGCTTCATACAGCCTGTACCCGAAGCCTCCGTACCTGCGAGAGATATCTGCTCGGATATATCGGCAGCGGGCATGAGAAGCTCGGACAGTGTAACGCTGTAGTCTTCAAGGAAGTAAACAGAAAGCTTTTCGCTTATCTTCTTGTTTCTCTTTATCTCCTCGGAAATAGCCCATATGAGCTTGATGATCTGCTTTGCAAGGTAATATCCGGGAGCAGCCTTTGCCGCAAAGATGTAGGTCTTGGGTGTGTATTCTGCATCGGGATTGTTGAGAAGATACTCGTAATCAGCCAGTATATTCATTACATTGAGGTGCTGACGCTTGTATTCGTGAAGTCTCTTTACCTGAACGTCGAATATGCTGTTGGTATCTATCTTAAAGCCGCTCTTCTTTGAAACGTAGTTTGCAAACTTTTCCTTGTTATCTTTCTTTATCTGCATAAGGCGGTCGAGCACAGCCTTGTCGTTCTCGAATACGCTGAGTTTTTTCAGCTCCGAGCCGTCGTGCAGGAACTTGTCGCCTATCTTCTCCTTGAGAAGGTTTGTAAGTCCGGGGTTGGACTGGTACAGCCATCTTCTGTAAGCGATACCGTTAGTTACATTCTTGAACTTTCTCGGAGTATCGGCGTGTTCATCTCTGAATACGCTTTCCTTGATGATCTCGGAATGGAGCTTGGAAACGCCGTTTACGCTGTGGGAAGCAACAACACAGAGTGTAGCCATGTGTACCTTGCCGTCCTTGATGATAGACATTCTTGATGTCTTGCCGCTGTCGCCGTCGTTTCTTTCCATAAGTTTCTGGCAGTAGCGGTTGTTTATCTCAACTATGATAGAGAAGATACGGGGGATTATCCTGTTGACTAAGCTTGTATCCCACTTTTCGAGAGCTTCTGCCATAACTGTGTGGTTTGTGTAAGCGAATGTATTCTTTACGATGTGCCATGACTTATCCCATGAGTAGCCGCACTCGTCAAGGAGTATTCTCATAAGCTCGGGGATAGCAAGAGTCGGGTGAGTATCGTTTATATGGATAGCAACTTTCTCGTGGAAGTTTTCGAGAGTACCGTAAACGTTAAGGTGCTTCTGAACTATATCACCGACAGATGCCGCACAGAGGAAGTACTGCTGACGAAGTCTGAGCGCCTTGCCCTCCTGGGTGTTGTCGTTGGGGTAAAGTACCTTAGAGATAGCATTTACTTCTGCGTGCTGTGCAAGAGCCTGTGCGTACTTGCCCTGATCGAATGTCATCATATCGAAGCCGGGAGCCTTAGCCGCCCACAGTCTGAGTACCGATACGCCGTCGCTGTCGTAGCCCGAAACATAGAGGTCATAAGGGATAGCGCGTACTGTATTGTAGTTTACGTGCTCCATATGGTGGAACTGGTCGTCCCAGAATTCTCTTATCTCGCCCTCGAAGTGTACGTCGATGGACTTTTCGGGACGGGGATCAAGCCATACGCTTCCGCCGGGGAGCCAGTTGTCGGGAAGCTCTGTCTGCCAGCCGTCTTCGAGCTTCTGCTGGAAGATGCCGTACTCATAGCAGAGCGAATATCCCATAGCAGGAAAGCCCTCTGTTGCGAGTCCGTCGAGGTAACAGGCTGCAAGCCTTCCGAGACCGCCGTTTCCGAGACCTGCATCAGGCTCATACTCATATATCTTTTCGAGGTTGATATCATATTCCTTGAGGAAAGCTGTGATATCGTCTGCGAGTTCGAGGTTATAGATGCTCGTTTTGAGCGAACGTCCCATGAGGAACTCCATTGAGAGGTAGTATACCTGCTTGCCGCCGACAGAGTGTGTGTGGTTTACGAAGCTCTGCCTCTTTGCTCCGAGTATTTCTACGATTATAGCGGAAAGGACATGATATACCTGCTTGTCGGATGCCTCTTCCGGCGAAACACTGTAAAGGTCCTGAAGTTTCCTGGGAAATTCCTGTTTGATCTTAGTCATAAGAGGATTGATTTTCTTTGATGCCATAGTTATCTCCTATCTGCCGATTAGCTTCGGCTAATACTATCAGTATAAAATATCTGATGTTTTACAAACTGCTTTCCGCAATAAGAGGGCGAAAACTCATTACAGTTAGTATATACACATATTGTACCATGTTTTCTCTTATTTTGCAATTGATTATTTCAACAAATATTTGTCAACGGAATTTACACTTTGCGAAAAACAGCTTTAAAAACAGTATTATATGCTCAAAACTGAGAAATTCCTTTTGTGCAAATTGCCTGAAATTTAATTTTTGAGAGATAAAATTCATTAAAATCGACGAAGTATGTCAAATAATGATATTTTTAAAAAATAATAGTTTGAAATTTCAGCGGATATGTGTTATAATATGCAGAGAAGTATATTTTACGCATCTGCTTTCGGATATTATCACTGATCGGCAATTTTACCATGTACCGGCGATGCGTGGATACCGGCGTAGAACAAAGACGTACCGGATAATAAAAATTGAAAGGTATGAAGGTTATGGCTACTAAAAAGAAACGTTTCTCAATTCTGAAATTCCTGATAGGACTCATCTGTATCATCTTTATTGCGGCGGCTGTTTATATCAATGTTGCTTTTGCAGAGAACAAGACTCCCAAGCTCCTGGGAAGATACATCTACATCGTTCAGCAGCGTGATACGATCGGACTTTCCGACGTGACCGAGGGTGCTGCTCTCGTTGCAAAGGACGCTGCCGATGTCAGCATCGCTCCGAAGGATATCGTGCTGTGCTACCCTGCCGGCGATCCGTATACCCTCCGCCTTTGCGGTATATCGGATATCGTAACGTCAGAGGACGGCACTGAGAGATATCAGACATTCTATGAGGGCAGACAGGATACTGCCGACCTCATCACCAAGGACAAGATCGCTGCCGTATGTACAGGCTACACCGAAAGTGCAGAACTCGGAAGCTTCATCACTTTCACAAGAACTATCCCCGGTATCGTGTGTGAACTCGTTATACCGCTCCTGATACTCCTCATATTCCTCATCAACGGCATCACTTCTTCCAAATCTACCGAGGAAGAGGAGGACGACGATTTCGACTTCTATGAGTACGATGAGAACGAAAAGGCAAAAGATGCCGGAAAGAAGCCTTCTCATGCAAAACAGCCGAATGCTCCGCTCTTTGAACATTCACAGGAGATACAGCCGAGCGACGAGCTTGAACGCAAGAAGATGTCTATCGCTGAGAATTTCAGCCAGAAGAAGGTAAATCCCGATTCTCCGTATCAGAAGGAAAAAGAACGCACCATGCAGTTCAAGGCACAGCGTGAGGCTCTCGCAAGAACAGGTCAGATATCTGCCGCTCCTACAGCAGATGCCCTCCGTGAAGAGATGCTCCGCAAGACAGCCGAGGCTGAAAAAACAGGCACATTCTCCACAAGGACAACAAGCTCGCCTCAGCCGGCAGTTACCCCCGATGATACAGCAGTTATATCCGCTTCACAGGTAGCAGATATCGCAAGAGGCGATTCTCTCCAGACACCGCCTGTTTCCACAAGAAAGGACGTATCAAAGTACGAGCCTAAGAGAGCAAGCAGCTCGCCCGATATCTCCGATATCCTCGGACGTTCAGCTACTAATGAGAGAAAGAAGCACGCTTCTTCAATGTCAGTTGATGACCTCATAAAGCTCATCGACGAAGAAAAGAGAAAGCTCTGATAATAACATGATATGCAAAGGGACGGAATTATTCCGTCCCTTTAGTTTTT
>CADBQF010000043.1 GCA_902796705.1 Ruminococcus flavefaciens | reverse complement strand
GCTTTCCACGATTCACTGTGCAGAAAGCTCTGCAAGCCGATAAAGTAAGGAGCGGTGATGCCGTATGAAACACCGCAGACGTGAAGCCATACTCGAAATAATAAACGAGACACCTGTTACGACTCAGAACCAGCTCATAAGACTTCTTGCTGAAAGAGGGATAGTCACGACACAGGCAACGCTCTCCCGTGACGTGCAGAGACTTTCGCTCGTCAAGAGCTTCGATGCGAACGGCATAAACAGGTACGTCCAGTCAAAGAATACCGAAAACGAACGCAGTCTCTTTGAACAGGCAGTTCTCTCGGTGGACTATGCGATGAATACCATAGTCCTCAAATGCCGCTCAGGAATGGCACAGGGAACGTGTGCCGCAATAGACGCAGTAGAACATGAGGGCGTAGTCGGCACTATCGCAGGCGATGATACTATATTTATCCTCGTCCGGAGCGAAGCCGATGCAAAGCGTCTTTCAAAGATATTTTCAATGAAACTGCTGGGAGGTCACACAAACTGATATGCTCAAGGAAATTTACATCAGAAATCTTGCTGTAATAAAAGAAGCCACCATACCGCTCGGCAGAAAGCTGAATATATTCACCGGTGAGACAGGTGCAGGAAAATCCATACTTATCAACGGGATAAACGCCGTCCTCGGTCAGCGATGCTCGAAGGACATAGTCCGTTCCGGCTGTGACAAGGCGGTCATAACAGCTCTCTTTACGGAGCTTTCGCCGGAAGTCACCGAAAAGCTCGACGAACTCGGCATCGCCCACGACAATGAGGAGATAACCGTCACCCGTGAGATAAGTGCCGACGGAGGAAGCGTGGCAAGGATAAATCACCGTACCGCCTCCGCATCTCTGCTCAAGGAGATAGGAAGTATGCTCATAAATATCCACGGTCAGCACGATAACCAGATACTTCTCGACAGTGCGAAGCATTTGCAGATACTCGATGACTTCGGGGGAGATGATACTCTCCTGAGTGCATACCGTGAGACTTTCAGGGAACTCCAGCACACGGCAAAACGCCTTATCGAACTCAAACATCAGGAGCAGACGAGGATCGAACGCACACGCTACCTCAATGAAGTCATCAACGATATAGGCGAGGTCGATCCGCAGGAGGGCGAAGACGACGCTCTCGAAGCTGAATATGCCTCCGCTAAGAACGCAGAGAAGATAATACTCTCCGTCAGAAGTGCCGTCCGTGCCATTACAGGCGACGATGCGGCAAATGATATGATAGTATCCGCTGAATCGGAGATAGCCGGATATACCGAGGAAAACTCACAGCTCTCGGCTCTGTATGAAAGGCTCTCAGCCGCCGAGATAGAGCTTGCCGATATTGCATCGGAACTCGAAAATTTTGCCGATAAAGTCGAACTCGACGGCCAGAGGCTCGAAAGCATCTCCTCCAGACTTTCTGAACTCAACAAGCTCCGGAAAAAGTATATGCTCGACTGCACCGAACTGAAAGAACTCTACAACAAGTCCTGTGCGGAACTCTCCGGGCTTGAAAGCTCCGTCAGCGAGATAGAACAGCTCAACAGCCGCCGTGAGGAACTCCTTAAAACCGTCACCGAGCAGGCAAAGGCTCTCTACGATCACCGCCAGAAGACAGGCGAACGCTTTGCAAAGCGTGTCACGGAAGAACTTGCCTTCCTCAATATGCCCGATGTAGTCATAGCTGTCCGCCACGAAAAGGGAAAACTCACCGTCAACGGCATGGATCAGGTGGAATTCCTCATCTCCGCCAACAAGGGCGAAGAACCCAAGCCTATCTCAAAGATAGCATCAGGAGGAGAACTTTCCAGAGTCATGCTCGCCCTCAAAAGCGTCATAGCCGACAAGGACAGTATACCCACGATGATCTTCGATGAGATAGATACCGGTGTCAGCGGAAAAGCCGCCCAGAAGATCGGCATAAAGCTCCGTGAGATAGGAAGCGTCCGTCAGGTCATCTGCGTGACTCACCTTTCACAGATAGCTGTTATGGCTGACGATCATCTCATGATAGAGAAGAAAGTCACGGACGGCAGGACGGAGACTTCCGTTATACAGCTCGACTTTGAGGGACGTACAGCCGAGATAGCACGTATAATGGGCGGAGATTCTCCGAGCAGCCTCATGCTCGATACTGCCCGTCAGGAACTTGAAAAATACAGGGTGATTTGATGAAGATATATTCGACAAGACACGGACAGACCGAATTCAACCGCCGTGATATCATTCTCGG
>CADBQF010000042.1 GCA_902796705.1 Ruminococcus flavefaciens | reverse complement strand
GTAGAAGACCATGTACCTGTCGTCGGAGAGTTTTCCCTGTGCATCTACTCCGAAACAGCAGAAGTCATAGACATCTCTTCCGGCTATTCCGATATTTACCTCGACAGTCCTGCCTGTATCGACATATTTTGAGAGTTTGTCACGCATTCCTTTCATCAGTTCCATAATGACCTCCGTTCAGCTTTTGCCGCAGAGCGTGATGATGCGGTCTATCAGCTCCGCTACAGCTCCTTCATCATTAGTACGTGTGAGAACGAGATCAGCCGCTTTCTTCACCGATGCTTCGGCATTTGCCGGACAAGCACCGAGATCTGCCGCCTTTATCATCTCTGTATCATTGTCAAAATCACCGACAGAAACGAACGTATACCCCTCCATTCCCTCAAGAGAGCGGTACTGCGTGAGTGCCGAACCTTTGCTGACTCCGGGGGGCATCATCTCAAAGAATATCTCTGCCGATCTTACGAAATCTACTGTATCATACCCCTTTTTCCGGACAAGGAGTTCGATAAGGGGGATATTCTCCGGAGACATGGCAAACAGGACTTTCAGCCAGTTTCCGGACGGTATGTCATCGAGATCTGCATATTCCGGGACTATGCCGCATATTTTTGTATGGAGCTGTTCATAGTCGTTGTCACGGAAAATGTATGTACCCTCCGGGCGGAGGACTTCGCCGCCTGCTTCGGGCATCTCAGCGAGTATCTCACGGGCTGTCTCCCTTGCACTTTCCGGCAGGGGCGACGTGAAGAGGAGCTTTTCCGACGTGTAGTCGTAGATAGCCGCTCCGTTGTACATTATGACGGGGGACTTCAGTTCGAGGATATCGGCATATTGCCTGAAAGACTGTATCGTCCTGCCGGTCGCCACGGAGAATTTTCCTCCGAGTGCGGTGAAACGCCTTATAGCTTCACGGTCGGCTTCGCCTATGTTCTTCTTTGAATCAAGGAGCGTGCCGTCCATATCGCTGAGCAGTATGACTTTTGAAATTTCCTCAAACAAGATATCACCTCATCAGGTTTTTTCGAGTTTACGCAGCACCGCCTGAAAATAATCCGGCAGGTCGCTGGTGAATTCCATATACTCCCCGGTGGAGGGGTGAATGAAACCTATCTTCCTCGCATGGAGGCACTGACCTTCGATGCCTTTGTAGGGCTTTCCGTAGACATCGTCGCCCAGCACGGGGTGTCCGATATACGACAGGTGGACACGTATCTGGTGAGTGCGTCCCGTTTCGAGCCGGAGCTTTACATGAGCATAGCCGCCGTACTGGTGCAGGACGGTATAATGTGTCACGGCATTCCGGGAATTCTCATATGTAACGCACATCTTCTTGCGGTCGGTCTTGTGTCTGCCTATCGGGGCATCGACTGTCCCCTCGGTCTGTTTGAAATGACCGCAGGCGACGGCTTCGTATTCCCTTGTGAAGCTGTGTTCCTTTATCTGCTGTGCGAGATGCTGATGCGACTCGTCGTTCTTGGCGACGATAAGCAGACCGCTCGTGAATCGGTCTATCCGGTGGACTATTCCGGGGCGGATAACTCCGTTTATCCCGGAAAGGCTCTCTCCGCAGTGGTGCAGGAGTGCATTGACGAGCGTGCCTGTGTAATGTCCGTGAGCCGGGTGGACGACCATTCCCTTCGGCTTGTTCACTACGAGGAGGTCATCGTCCTCATAGACTATGTCAAGGGGGATATCTTCCGGCTGTGCGTCCATAGGTTCGGGTTCGGGTATCTCGACAGTGACCGTATCGCCGGCACGGAGCTTGTAGTTCTTGCTGACGCTTTTGCCGCCGACGAGGATATTCCCCTTTTCGAGAAGTCCCTGAACGGCTGAGCGTGTGAGCTGTTCAATATTGTCGGAGATATATTTATCGATGCGGCTGCCGTGATCTTCCGCCTGTACGGTGAGTTCTATCGTTTCACTCATCAGCCTTTGCCTCTTTTTCAGCCTTCTTCGCCTTTTCTATCTTAGGATCGATGAATATGCCGTATATTATCAGCAGGCAGAATGCAACTGTCACGCATATATCAGCCACATTGAATATAGCAAAGTGGAAGAGCTTCAGCTCGAACATATCGACGACATATCCGAATCTCACACGGTCGATGAGATTTCCTATGCCGCCCGCCACGAAGAGCATTATCGCTGACGAGAGGAGCTTCGACCGCTTCATGAAGAAGAACATCGCCACGATACCGGCGATTATCACAAGCGAAGTGAAGCCTATCAGGAACCACCTCTGCCCGGACATACTTCCGAATATCGCTCCGTCGTTTTCGAGATATGTCAGATCGAATATCCTGAATTTACCAAAGTGTATGAAATCCATGCTCCCCTTTGGCTGGAGCGAATGGACTGCCCAGTATTTCACCGCCTGATCCGCACCTATGAGGAGCAGAGCAGATATCACAAGAAATATTGCCACTATCCTGATTTATCCTTTCAAATAATACGCCTGCTGCCATTGAGACAGCAGGCAATATGATCCTACAGCAAACGGCTGTTGTTACTGCCGCTGACTATGATTATACCTCAACTGCTGCTGCACATCTCTCACAGAGAGTCGGGTGAGTATGATTTGTTCCTACGTATTTGGAGAAGCACCAGCAGCGTTCGCACTTTTCGCCCTCTGCCTCAGCTACCTCAAATACTGTCTCTGTGCTGTCTGTCTTTTCAACTTCGACACCTGATACGATGAGTATTTCTGAAAGCTGATCTGCAAGTGCAGCATATCTGTCGTACTCTTCGGCAGATGCCTTTATGATTATCTTCGCTTCGAGCGATTTGCCGATAGTCTTTGCATTTCTTGCTTCCTCAAGCACCTTGTTTGCTGAAAGTCTTGCTGCATAGATGAAGTTCCACTTGTCGATGAACTCGCTGCTGTACTCTATGCCGCTCTTTTCGGGCATCTGATTGAGGAATACGCTCTCCTTGTCGTCGTCTGCCGTATGGGGCATGAACTGCCATATCTCCTCGGCTGTGAACGAGATGATCGGAGCTGCAAGTCTTGCTACTGCACTGAGTATACGGTACATCGCTGTCTGTGCTGAACGGCGGAGGACTGATGCCTCCTTCTCGCAGTAGAGTCTGTCCTTGATTATATCAAGGTAAAAGTTTGACATATCTATTACACAGAAATTGTGTATTGCATGGAATGCTATATGGAAATCGAATGCCTCATAGCCTTCCTTGACCTTGCCGATAAGTGCATCGAGCTTCATCATTGCCCATTTATCGAGTTCTGTGAGCTGATCGTCAGCTACACTGTCCTTGTCGGGATCGAATCCGCTGCCGTTGCCGAGGTTTCCGAGAATGAACCTTGCGGTATTTCTTATCTTCTTGTAGGCATCTGAGAGCTGGCTGAGGATAGGCTTTGAGATCCTGATATCGCTGTGATAATCGGAAGAAGCTACCCACAGACGGAGGATATCAGCACCGTACTGGTCTGTTATCTCGCTCGGATCGATGCCGTTTCCGAGGGACTTGTGCATCGTCTTGCCCTCGCCGTCAACTACCCAGCCGTGTGTACATACAGCCTTGTAGGGAGCTGAACCCTTGTATACTACTGATGTGAGGAGCGATGACTGGAACCAGCCTCTGTACTGGTCTGCACCTTCGAGGTAGAGATCAGCCGGCCATGTAAGGCTCTCGAAGTCGCCGCCTTCCATAACTGCTGTATGTGATACGCCGCTGTCGAACCATACGTCCATGATGTCGTATTCCTTTGTGAATTCGCCGCAGCCGCAGTCACACTTCACGCTTGACGGTATGAACTCGGAAACTTCCTTTGTCCACCATGCGTCAGAGCCTTCCCTGCGGAAGAGATCGGCTATAGCCTTGATAGTTGTATCGTTGTATATCGGCTTTCCGCAGTCCTTGCAGTAGATGACAGGTATCGGAACGCCCCATGTTCTCTGACGTGAGATGCACCAGTCGCTTCTGTCACGAACCATGCCCTTGATCCTGTCCTCGCCCCATTCAGGGATCCACTTTACTGACTCGATAGCCTTTATAGCCTCGTCCTTGAAGCCGTTCACTGAGCAGAACCACTGCTCTGTAGCTCTGTAGATGATCGGGCTGTTGCATCTCCAGCAGTGCGGATACTGGTGGACGATCTTCTGGATAGCGAGGAGGGCGTTCTCCTCTTCGAGTCTCTTTGCGATAGCCTTGTTTGCGGTATCGGTATCCATGCCCTCGAACTCGCCTGCTTCGGCAGTCTGTCTGCCCTTTGAGTCAACGCATACGATTATTCCGATATCGTCGTACTTCTTGCACACCTCAAAGTCCTCGACACCGTATCCGGGAGCGGTATGAACGCATCCTGTACCGCTTTCGAGCGTTACGTGATCTCCGACGATTATCGGGGACGGACGGTCGTAGAGGGGGTGCTTTGTCTTCATGCCTTCAAGTTCTGCACCTGTGAAGATATGATCTGTTGTATATTCGGTTATGCCGGCAGTTTCCATAGTTGCGGCAACGAGGTCTTCTGCCATTACGTAGTATTCATCACCGACATGAACGAGAGTGTAATTGTACTCCGGGCCGAGGCAGATAGCGAGGTTTCCGGGGATAGTCCATGTTGTTGTCGTCCATATTACGAAGAATACCTTTGAAAGATCAAGACCGAGCGATGTGAACATTCCCTTGTCGTCGGTAACGTTGAACTTTACATAGATAGAATGGCACGGATCGTTTGAATACTCTATCTCGGCTTCTGCGAGGGCTGTATTGCAGTCAGGACACCAGTAAACAGGCTTGAGTCCCTTGTACATATAGCCTTTCTTAGCCATTTCACCGAATACCTCGACCTGTCTTGCCTCGTATGCAGGACGGAGGGTGAGGTAGGGATAGTCGTAATCTCCGAGAGAACCAAGTCTCTTGAACTGCTTCATCTGGTTCTGCACATGAGTCATAGCGTAGTCATGGCAGTGCTTTCTCAGTTCAACAGGGGGGATCGCACCGTTCTCAACGCCGATAGCCTTCATAGCTTTCAGCTCGATCGGAAGTCCGTGAGTATCCCAGCCGGGTACGTAGGGGGCATAGAATCCTGTCATATTCTTGTACTTTACGATAAAGTCCTTGAGTGTCTTGTTGAGAGCCGTACCGAGGTGTATCTCACCGTTGGCATAGGGAGGGCCGTCGTGGAGTATGTAGGAGGGCTTTCCCTTGTTCTTCTCTATCATCTTGTAATAGAGTCTGTTCTTTTCCCATTTTTCGAGCATTTCAGGCTCTCTCTTAGGCAGATTTCCTCTCATGGGGAAATCGGTCTTAGGTAAATTTAAGGTATTATTATAATCCTGTGCCATTTTTCACGGTCTTCCGGTATCCGGAAGATCCTCCTTTCAAACCTATTTATTTATCGGCATACTGCCGGGGGATATCAATATTCTTCGTTGTATCCGGAAGCTATTGAAGAAGCGATATCATCTGCTGTATCGGCATCTTCCGAATAGCCTGCTGCGTCTTCAAAAGTCTCAGGCATAGTGGAGATGAGTTCGAGGTGGCTCTTGTACATATCGAAGAGGCTCTTCTTGAAATCTGCTACCTGCTGCTGGGCTTCGATGAGGTTCTCCTTTTCTCTTGCGATCTCCTCACGGTTCCTCTCCATAGCCTCAGCGTGCTGACGTACAGCCTCATCTTCGAGGGCGGCTGCCTTTGCCTGAGCTTCAGCGATGATCTGCTCTGCCTTGTCGTTGGCATCTCTGATGACCTGGTGGCCCTGCTTCTGGGCACCGAGGAGAGCGTCCTTGAGAGCGTCCTCGTCCTTCATATACTCTCTTACCTTGTCAGCGAGTATCTGGATCTTTCCGTTTGCCTCGTTGCGTTCACGTTCCATTTCGTCGAGTTCTGCTTCGAGCTGTGAAAGGAATTCGTCGATCTCTTCCTGCTTGTAACCGAAAGCAGCCTTCTCAAATCTTTTATTTCTGACGTCTTTTGAAGTAATCATAATTAAACACCTCTATATATATTTTTGAAGAGTTACATGGATACGGCCTTTTTTTGTCGTATCGCCAATATCCGAAAGAAGAAATCTTCCGCAGCCTCTTATTGAGATGACATCACCGCTTTCAAGCTCTGATGCCGGAGCGGTGACTTCGAGATGATTCACGCTCACCTTTTCTCCCCTGATAAGGCACGATGCCTTTTCACGGCTCACGCCCGCAGCAAGACTGACTATGCAGTCGAGCCGCATCGAAGCGACTGTACCTCCTACAGCCCGGAATTCCTGTACGACTTCCATTTCAAACGGTTCAGAGTCGCTTATCTTAACGCCGACTCTGCCTATTTTCCTGACACCTGACATTATCGCCTTACCGGCAACATCAGTCACGAAGACCTGCGCAGCGCCCTCGCCTGTTACTATGTCACCGATAACGTTTCTTTTAAGCTGCATACCCATGAAAGTACCGAGGATATCACGGTGAGTCAGTCTGTCCTCTCTGCGAAAACTGAGCGTCAGACAGACAAAGGGGTATTCTTCTTTGATATATCCCTCGCAATAATCGGGGTAGACTGCAAGCATCCTGCGTCTTGCTTCGGGGAAACCTCCCCAGAGCATATACCTGAGACCGCCTGCATTGTGCAGACACCACTGCTGTGCCTCCGCACATTCCCTCTCATCGAGGAAAGGCGAGAATACGGCACAGCCGTCCCTGCTGCTCCGGCTCACCATATCAGCGAGCCTTGCGAAAAACACGTTATTCAACAACGGCACGTTCATCAGATGAATACGCCGTTGTTTTCAAGTTCCCCCACGAGGTCTTCTCCTATGAATCCAACATTGTAGGGAGTGATTATATAAGTGAGATTTGCTACCGGCTTGAGGCTTCCGCCGTTAGCGTATGCAACACCTACGAGGAAATCGATGATCCTTCTCTTATTCTCAGGAGAAGCTGTCTCAAGGTTGAGAACGACTGTCTTCTTTGCGATAAGGTGATCTGCGATCTGCTTTGCATCTGTGAATGCCGAAGGCTTTACGAGTACGACCTGGAGCTGTGCTGTAGTCTGGATATTCACTACCTTGTTCCTGCGTCCGCCGCCTGTTACAGGGGGAGCTGCCGGCTCTGCCGGTGCTGCTGCGGGAGCTTCATCAGGCTCAGGCTGCTGGTATCCTCTGTCGAGGAGCGGCTTGCCGGAAGAACCGACCGGTATATCTGCCTGGTCATCGTCATCTTCTGCTGCAAAGAAAAATTCCTTGATGTTGTCGAACAGTTTCATACTATACTCCTTCTCCGCATTAAAAGCATTTTTGATCTTCCGGATATGAATGCGGAAAATACCGGAAGCGGACCTTATGTCCTTTGGACGGCTGACCGTCCGGGTATCGCTTTGCTGTTGGAACGTTATGGAGTCCCTTTCTTATCTGCTGTAGTCTCTTGCACCGAAAAGTGCCGTTCCGATCCTTACTATGGTCGAACCGTACTTCACGGCCTCGGCATAGTCAGAACTCATTCCCATTGAGAGCGTGTCCATTTTTATGCCGTTTATATTTTCACTGCGGAGCTTATTGTAAAGCTCCTGCATCCTGCCGAGGAATATATCTGTATTTCCGGGAGGCGGTATCGTCATCAGACCTCTTATCCTTATGCCCTCCACTTCTGAGGCGGCACAGATGAGGTCACGTATCTCCTCCGGCGAAACACCGCTTTTTGAATCCTCTCCGCCGATATTGACTTCACAGAGGATATCCATGACCTTGCCGTTCTTCACAGCGAGCCTGCCGATCTCCTCAGCAAGCCTTATGCTGTCAACTGACTGGATCATCGTCATGGGTTCTATTATATATTTGACTTTATTAGTCTGCAAGTGACCGATGAAGTGGACTTCCGCACTGCTGTCGTACATCTCTGCTTTCGAGAGATACTCCTGCACACGGTTCTCACCGAGGAGACCGATGCCGAGCGAGACAGCGTGGTTGACGGCTTCCGGAGCGACTGTCTTTGTGACAGCCATTATCCTTACATCGTCCCCGCTCTCACGGTACTTGTCCTGAGCCTCTGCGATCCTTGAACGGATCACTCTGAGGTTGTCACTGATATAGCTGAAATCATTTTCCAACCTGATCCACACCTTCAATTATGATATCATCATACAGAGAAAGATAGCTCTTGTCCTCATCATGCACAGCCGAGAGGACGTATCCGCTGCCCTCATAGATAACGTCTATCTTCTTGAACTCTATCTGTTCGCCCTTGAGGATATAAACGCCCTTGAAGCTCTCGGTCGTGGTATGTTCCCCGCCGTTCTCATCTTTTGCGGTGACTTCCATATCCTTGAACCTTATGGCTTCTCTGGGGACTTTAAGACCTCTGTAGCTGCCCTTGATGATCTCGACGTTCTCTGCCCTGTGCTGGACGAGTTCGTAGTTGAACTGGCTGCATGAGAGTATGATGATACTTTGTTTTTTATCTCCCTCGTCACGGATATCGACTATATCAGCCGAGTAAGTCTCAGCCGAAGATTCAAATTTCAGGCGGACTGTCTCACCGATGGCATACTCCTTGCGAGAGTTGTCGATAACGCCTGCGAGGTACCAGTTATAGCCGTCTATGAGCTTTCCGACGACAACGCCGTCGTTTGCTCTTTTCTTGTCGGTTATGTCATTTATATCACTGACTGTGATCGTATTTATGCTTTCGGGCGTGAGCTTGTCCTCATACCCGTCAGTGTAGCTTGCGAAATACGCTGATCTGTCAGACCTGACCACTTCGGTGGGATCAACAGACCTTGCCTTCAGTTCGTCGAGCTGTGTACTTATCTCGATGATCTGCTGCTGGAAGCTCGACACCTCTGACGTGATGAGCTGATATGTACTCATCTGTACGAGGAGCGTGTCCAGTCCGGCATTGAGAGCATCGTAATCTTCCATATCACGGGCATATATCAGGCTCTGGAAGTTCTCCTCTATGCTTGCGGAAAGGTTCGCAGGCTGGGCGGATTCCTGTGTGCCGGGATTCTCTATTTTTTTGAGTATCTCCAGTTCCTTTTCGAGCCGGCTGATCTCACGGTTTATGCTTATCTGCTCGTCCGTGGGATAGGCTTTTGCGATGACGGAACCGTTGCCGAGCTTTCCGCCGTCTGCGACGCTGTAGCTCAGCACTCCGCTGCCGCTGTAGGTGACGATACTCTCGTTCCTGATGAACACGCCCTTGAAAGTCCTCGATGCGGTCGCATCTGCCATAAGAGCCGATTCTGTGACATTTTCACGGTTGCGGAAGTTGTACACGATACTTACGAATATGATAAGAAAGAGTACCAGAACAGTATTACGCAGTATCTTAACGATCAGACTGCTGTCAGATCTGTTTGATCGCATTCATATCACCGTCTCATTCGCTTTTTTCGGAAGCGTCGAGTATCGAAACAGGTCTTGCAGGTATTATAGTGGATATTGCGTGCTTATATACGAGCTGCTGCTTTCCGTCGCAGTCGAAGATAGCGACATAGCTGTCGAATCCTCTGACCATTCCCTTGAACTGGAAGCCGTTTGTGAGGATTATGGTTACAACGATCTTGTCTTTTCTGCACTGATTAAGGAAAACATCCTGTAAATTGATTGTCTTGTTCATACACATTCTCCATTCTTTGAATCAGATAGGTTATATATTTATGTGTACCCATAAATATATAGAAATACACACAATATATTATATCATAGATTCCGGTATTTTGCTATAGTTTTTTCAGACTTTTCCAGAATTTCATTTTTTTTATTAATATCGTCCAAAAATATCCACTTTATACGTGGGTTTTTTCTAAACCATGTCAACTGCCGTTTGGCGTAGCGGCGTGTTTCCTGTTTGATAATGTCGATACATTCACCGAGCGTCATCGTTCCGCTGAAGTACGGGAGGAGTTCCTTGTAGCCTATGGCGTTGCCTGCGGTGCGGACTCCGCTCTCACGGCTGAGAAGGCGTGCTTCCTCGACGAGTCCTCTGCTGACCATATCGTCAACACGGAGATTTATCCTGTCGTAGAGCTTCTGGCGGTCGTGGTAGTTCAGACCGATGATGAGCGAATCGTAGGGACTTTCTTCGAGGCGGCTCTCTGCCTTTAGCTGGCTGAACTTCCTGCCGGTGACGTGGAAAACTTCCAACGCACGCACGACTCTGACGAGGTTGTTCATATGTATGCCGGCAGCAGCTTCCGGATCGGTCTCGGTGAGCATGGCGTAGAGAGCTTCGTTTCCCTGTGTGCGGGCGATATCGTAGAGTTTCTCACGGTAGGCTTCATCGCTCCCGCCCTCGGAGAATCTGACATTTTCAAGGAGCGAATCGATGTAAAGACCGGTTCCGCCGACGATGACCGGGAGCTTTCCACGGCTGAGGATATCCTTTATCTTTTCATTGGCGAGCCTGACGTAATCAGCCGCACTGAACACCGTATCACGTCCGAGGAAGCCGATGAGGTGGTGCGGAACGCCTTTCATCTCCTCCTGTGTCG
>CADBQF010000041.1 GCA_902796705.1 Ruminococcus flavefaciens | reverse complement strand
TCTTCACTCGGTAATCTCGTTGTCAATGTAAACGGAACTACCAAGAAGATCAGCGGAAACAGATCATACGCATGGGGCGGAGCTGATGCAGATGTTGCATATATCCAGAATACCTCAGGCGAACTCAATGTTTCTATCAGCATGGAAAATGCCGGAACAGATTTCAATATCTGGGGAATAGGCGTTATCAAGTAAAATGCAGATAATAAGAAATGCCATGATGTTTACATCATGGCATTTTGCTTTTTCAGATCATTACACAGTAGCGTAAAGATTTGTTTCCCACGCAGGGATATAGAGCTGATGACGGATATAGAGCTTATACTGAGGATTCAGGCTCTTGATAAGGAGCGGAAGCTCAAATATATCTTCATTCCTGTGATAGAGCGAGACCATGAGTTTGGGAGCGTAATGAGCGATACACAAAGCACCGCCCCAGATAGCCTCTCTCTCAAATCCCTCAACGTCCATTTTGATTATAGTAGCAGGACGCTCTCCAAGGATAGAGTCAACGGCTTTGGCTGCGACATAGCTGTCGGCTGAAGCGTTTATAGCCGATTGCCTTCCTGCTTTTGCGGAGAATGGGAGTTCGCAGTCTACACACCATGCAGCGGCGTTATGAGCGTAGACATTCGGCATACCGTCGATGAATTTAGAGAGCTTCTTGAAATTCTTCCTGTCCGGTTCGAGAGCGTATATCTCAGCGTATTTTCCTCTTGTGAATTCAAGGAGTTCCTTGATAGTATCACCATTGTAAGCACCGAGATCGACATAGACCTCGTTCAGACCGGGTTTGATTATCTTCTTGTAGATCTCTGCTTTAGGGGTGGTAACGGCTGAAAGATACTCTATTTTTCCGCTTATCTTGAAATTTATGATATTTGCATAGACTTTCCTTGAATAGTCATCTGCAAGGCTGTCGTATACCTGACGAAGCTTGTGAGCGTGTTCCTGGCAATATTCGTAAGTGAAAAGTCCGTGTCCAACAACAGGAACATCAGGTACATAGAGCGTGTGCTTTGCAGCGATCTCGTGTATCTTATCGACGATCTCCTGATATCCGGCTGCAAAAGCAAGGACAACAACGAAATCCTCGACCATATCTTCTATCTCTGAAAGTTTATGCACACGGAAACCCTCAAATGAGTGACCTCTTACGAAGTCGTCACTTGCGAATATTCCCGATACAATTATGCCTTTTTCCCTGAAGACAGACATTATCTTCAAAGCACCGTCGCCCATGCCGTAAATGAAGATCGGGCGTTCCTCAGCTTTGAGCCTGTCCCAGCAGGATTCTTTTTCTGTAATAAATGATAACATCATTTCACCTCTGACGATCAGAAATTATTGTCTGTATCGGCATTGCCGCCGTCATACATATTCATAAGATCACGGCCCCTGATGCCGTACTTGTCACGCATCTGATTCAGGTAGAGGTCGATTTTGTCTGACACCATGCGAACATTCTTGACGCAGCGTATCTCCTTGGTGGGAGTATCGGTATCACGGCTGTAGATGATTATAGTGCCGCAGCCGAAGAGCCTCTGTCCGAAAGGCCGCTTGATCTTTTTATCAGTGATCTTGTAGAGGTCAAGTTCGTCTTCGTCAACGCTGAGAAAGCCTGTTCTTGTGATGAATTTTGTTTCTGTAAGGAAATAACGTGTGAAAGAGATAGGTAATCCGAAAAGGGTACGTTTCTTGTCAGTCCACACATATGGTATTTCATTTTTTTTCATATCTGGTACCTCCGATCGAGCCAAAAAAGTTCCATACATTATTATTTTACCATAAAATCAAAGAATAGTCAACCTTATTTTCAATTAAAATGTCTAATAATAGCTGACGCTATTGAAAAACGGAAAAATATGGTGTATAATTAATTAGTTTGTGTGAAAAGGAGAGATAATCGATGGAAGAAAAAACAAAAGAGAATCCGCTTGGTACAGCGTCGGTTTCCGGACTTATGATGAAGTTTGCGATACCGAGCATCATCGGTATGCTCGTAAGTGCGTTGTACAATATCGTCGATCAGCTATTCATCGGAAATGCAGTAGGCCCTGACGGAAATGCGGCTACAAACATTGCGTTCCCGTTTTCGACAGCTTGTATGGCGATAGCACTTTTATTTGGTATAGGGGGAGCATCGTGCTTCAATCTGTCGCTTGGAATGGGGGATAAGAAGAGGACAGGCTATTTTGCAGGCAATTCGCTGACGATGATGACATTATTCGGTGTGATACTCAGCACGGTGACGCTGATATTCCTGACACCGCTGCTGAAAAAGTTCGGTTCTCCGGACAACGTACT
This sequence comes from Ruminococcus flavefaciens, assembly GCA_902796705.1. Lineage (GTDB taxonomy): Bacteria > Bacillota > Clostridia > Oscillospirales > Ruminococcaceae > Ruminococcus > Ruminococcus flavefaciens_W. The sequence goes on along the minus strand of CADBQF010000041.1, from coordinate 4,546 downwards.
GCCGCTCGCAGAGGAGTACGTAAAAATAACGGCACTTGGATTTCCGTTCCTGATAATAGCCACCGGCGGCGGACATATCATCAGAGCAGACGGCAGTCCGAGAATGACGATGATATGCAATCTCACCGGTGCGGTCATAAACACCGTACTTGATGCACTTTTTGTAATGGTGTTCGACTGGGGAATGGCAGGTGCGGCATGGGCAACAGTTGCAGGTCAGTTCGTTTCGGCTGCCATGGTATTTGTTTATGTCAGGAATTTCAAGACGCTTAAACTTGAGATGAAGCATTTCCTGCCTTCTGCAAAGATAATCCGGAGAGTTGCTTCGATAGGAACAGCATCATTTTTCAATCAGATCGCAATAGCTGTAGTTCAGGTCGTTCTGAACAATTCGCTCAAAAGCTACGGAGCAGAGTCAAAATTCGGAGATATGATACCGATAGCCTGTGCGGGCATCGTCATGAAAGTCAACATGATAGTCTTCTCGATAGTCATCGGACTTGCCCAGGGAACTCAGCCTATCGAAAGCTACAACTACGGTGCTAAGAAGTATGACAGGGTAAAGAAAGCATATATGTCTGCATCGATAGCAGGAGCGGCGATATCAGTTGTCGCATTCATTCTGTTCCAGACGATACCTAAGGAGATACTCGCTCTCTTCGGCAAGGGAAGCGATGAATACTTCGAGTTCGGCGTGAGATTTTTCAGGATATTCCTTTTCTTCACATGGATAAACTGTCTACAGCCGATAACATCGACATTCTTTACATCGATAGGAAAACCGGTAAAAGGCGTTTTCCTTTCACTGACAAGACAACTCATATTCTTCATACCGTTCCTTATAATACTCCCGAAATTCTTAGGGATAGACGGTATACTCTACACAGGCCCGGCAGCGGATATGCTCTCGGCAGTCATCGCCATATCAATGGCGGCATTTGAATTCCGCCAGATGACAAAGCTTGAAAAAGCAGATACCAAAGCAGCATGAGCTTACAAAACGAAAAACCGTCAGTTCATTCCGGACTGACGGTTTTTGGTACATATGGCAAGTACAGACATAAAGCTCAGATCAGCCCGAAGTGACTTAGTGCATTGCTGATGCCGTCCTCTTCGATAGGAGATGTGATATATGAAACATACGGATATATCCTCTCAGCACCGCCCATAGCGATACTGTTCGGAACAGCCGTAAGCATAGGCAGATCATTCATGCTGTCGCCTATAGCGTATGCGTTTTCTAACGGGATACCGAGCTTTTTGAGTATCACATCTATAGCAGTTGCCTTAGTGAAGCCAAGAGGTACATTTTCATAGAATCCGCCGCCACGGTCTATTATGGAGAAATATCTGCTCACTTCACGGCGGAAGAGTTCCATATCGCTGCCGGGTTCTTCCCAGACCACGAATTTATCAAAAATGAAATCATCGTCTTCGACTCTGCGGGAGATGTCAATGCCCTCGCTGACGAATACTTCAAGGAAATCACGCAGATTATCTGAAAGTCCGGCTTTGTCGTCAAAGAAATAGCCGTCCGTGTGTTCATAGACCGGTGTGACATGGCATTTTCTCATGAGTTCAGCGATCTCACGGCAGAAGGACTGTTCAAGTTCGTGCCTGAAAATGACTTCGCCGCCGTATTCGATATATGTACCGCAGCCCAGAAGATATCCGTCAAAACCGAGTTCTTTCACACGGGGACTGATATTGAAAGCCGTCCTGCCTGAATTGATGAGTGTGAGATTCCCTTTGCGTCTTGTTTCGGCAATGGCTTCACGGGTGCTTTCCGGTATAAAACAGCGTTCGTCTTCCGTCACGAGAGTGCCGTCTATATCGAAGAAGATAACTGATCTCATACAATATCTCTCCTTTGAAGATAAGAAATTCTGAAAGTTTTCGCATGGTATATTTTATCACTTTGATATGTTTTTGTCAAGGGGAAGACGATCTCTTATCACGTCAGCAGCTTGACGCTTCATATGAACTATGCTATAATGAATACAGAGCATTTGTTATAAATGCTATGAATTCCATTGCAGATACGTACATCAGAGGAGTGTAGGAAAATATGGGTTCATTACTCAGATCCACATTAAATACAAGAGCATTGCCTGTCGGAGAAATGCGTTATATCAGAAGCGATTATCCGGGAACTCTTTCCGATCAGGAAGTGAAGTGGCTTCTTCAAAACGGAATAACGACTATCGTTGATCTTCGGGAAGAAAGGGAATATCTGTCCAGACCATGCCGGCTCGAACATGAAGAAGGATTTAAATATTATCATCTCCCGGTGACGGGCGGAGGAGAGCCTCCTGCAACACCTGAAGATGTTGCGGCTTCATATCTGAGAATGATCGATAAGCAGATGGACAGGATAATCAGCACCATAATGGAAGCACCGGGAAATGTCATGTATTTCTGCAACGCCGGAAAAGACCGTACAGGCGTAGTATCTGCGATCATTCTGAAAAAGCTCGGATTCAGCGATCCGCTGATAATATCTGATTATATGGAAACAAAGGATAACCTTATCGGCTTCCTGACAGCTTACGTGAAGGAGCATCCGGAAGTGGATATCAATACCATTATCCCGAAAGAAGAGAATATCAAAAGTGTCCTGACGGCAATTGAACGGTCATACTGACATTGTATAAAATGCTGAAAGGATATTATTTGACAAATATAATAAAATATGGTATAGTATATGATGTCGGAGTGTTGTCATGCAGTTTATGTCAGATCAGGTATGCCAGCACACAAAACAATACAGTTCAGGCTGAATGTCTGTTGAAAAGAAAGGTATGGTTATTTTGGATTACGCAAAGGAATCACTCAAAAAGCACTATGAATGGAACGGAAAGATCGAAATGATCTGCAGAGCTCCCCTTGAGACAAAAGAAGATCTCTCTCTCGCTTATACACCCGGTGTTGCACAGCCCTGTCTGGAGATACAGAAGGATATCTCCAAGAGCTATGAGCTTACAAGACGTTCAAACACTGTAGCAGTTATCACTGACGGAACAGCAGTTCTCGGACTCGGAGATATCGGCCCGGAGGCTGGTATGCCTGTTATGGAAGGCAAGTGTGCATTGTTCAAGAGCTTCGGTGATGTTGATGCTATACCGCTTTGTATACGCTCAAAGAATGTTGATGATATAGTTAATACTGTAAAGCTCATCTGCGGCTCTTTCGGCGGAGTAAATCTTGAGGATATTTCCGCACCGAGATGCTTCGAGATAGAGAAGAGACTCAAGGCAGAGTGTGATATACCGATATTCCACGATGACCAGCACGGTACAGCAGTCGTTGCACTCGCAGCACTTCTTAATGCTCTCAAACTCACAGGCAAGGATATCGGAGAGATCAAGGTAGTCACAAGCGGTGCAGGTGCAGCAGGTATCGCTATAATCAAGCTCCTCATCTCAATGGGACTTAAAAATGTTATCATGTGCGACCGCAGCGGTGCTATCTACAAGGGCAGAGACAACCTCAATCCCGTAAAGGAAGAGATCGCTGAGATAACAAACCTCGAAAGGAAGCAGGGAACTCTTGCAGACGTTATCAAGGGTGCTGATGTATTTATTGGTGTATCTTCTCCCGGCTGCGTAACAGAGGATATGGTACGTTCTATGGCTAAGGATCCTATTCTCTTCCCAATGGCAAATCCTACTCCTGAGATCATGCCTGACCTCGCAAAGAAAGCAGGAGCAGCCGTTGTCGGCACAGGAAGAAGCGATTTCCCGAACCAGATAAACAACGTTCTCGCATTCCCCGGAATCTTCAGAGGTGCTTTAGACGTTCGTGCAAGCGATATCAATGACGAGATGAAGATAGCAGCAGCAAAGGCTATCGCAGGCTTTGTAAAGGACGATGAACTCTCAGCAGAGTATATAATCCCGTCAGCACTCAACAGAGATGTCGCAGCAGCAGTTGCAGCAGCAGTTGCAGAAGCAGCAAGAAAAACAGGCGTAGCCAGAATATAATTACGGGTGATAAAGCCGGATCATTATGCAGGAAGACCTTTTTGAAAGGTCTTCCTTTTTATATGAGATACCCCCTGTCAGGAAACGATAAGAGAATCCTGACAGGGGGAGTTTTTACTGACCGAGAACGTATCTTGCGAGCTGAGCTGTGGTAAATTCCGCTTTTTCTCTTCCTTTGAGCATATCGAGCCAGCGTGCCGGGATATTGTCATATCCGAACATGATACCGGCAAGTCCGCCTGTTATGCAGGCTGTCGTATCAGTATCATCACCGAGAGAAACTGCTGTCTTTACAGCTTCTTCATAAGATGAAGCCGAAAGCATTATCATGAAGGCACTCCGCAGGCTGTCAACGACGTATCCGCCGCCTTTTCCGTTCCATATCCCTGGTTGATCGGGGGCGATGTATTGTTCAAGATCATTGAGATGATCGGAACTGTTCTGATAAAGTCCACGTATCGCTGCGACTGAATTTTGAATGGCATTTTCCATATCGCAGCCCTTGATAAGCTCACGGGCAGCAAGACAGTACAAAGCACAGCAGACCTGATTCGTTATATTGC
>CADBQF010000040.1 GCA_902796705.1 Ruminococcus flavefaciens | reverse complement strand
CTGCCCCGATAAGCACGGAGAATATTTTAAGTGCCTTTGCATTGCCTGACGTGTCTTTTTTCTGAACGTTCAGCGAGTGCTGTCTTGTGATGAGTGCAGTCATTATTAAGATCGCCGGTATGCCGAAAGTCTGATATATCTGGCAGTAGTATCTTCTGTTCTCAAATATCCCTGCGACATACGGCTGTTCGGCGTTCAGCAGATATATCCGTATTATCACCGTCCAGATGCCTTTTATCAGCAGAGCGACACCTGCCGTCATAATGAGCCGCCAGCCGTTCTGCCCGAAGAATCGCCTTTTGTTGGCTTTCCGGAATGCAAGGGTGATGCAGACGAATATCAGTATGTATGCAGCTAATTCTGCTATGGTCAGTGGTTTATTTACTGCAAGGTCTGTCGCCTTTTCCGCAGACAGGAAATTTTCGGCAGAGCCGTAATTGTTCTCCACTGTGAGCCATATGTAGAACGTTCCGCAGTAATCGTGTCCGAGATCCTTATCGGAAGTCACTTCCGAAGCAGATTTTTCGACTCCGAATATTGCAGACTTTACCTCATCGTCAACAATGAACAGCAGGAAGAGCGACTGACTGATAAAAAACAGCACCACCCCGATCATCAGTGCCGTAAAAGTAAAACTGATGTTATGTATTTTTTTGTGTGCTTTTTCGGGCATTTCGTCTATTGGCAGATTTTCTTTTTCCATTGTCTTTCTCCTTTTTCACTGTGATCTTTTCTGCATATCGGCAATGCCTCTGAGTATCGTTCTGAGTGCGAAATCAAATGAATCGTCCAGAGGGACAGGCTTATCATGAGCCGTATGTGCTTCTATCGTGGAAAATCCCTGCAAAAAGGCTCTTACAAGCCTGACTGTATGTATTTTCTGCTCATTTGTCAGCTCATACGAACTGAGCGAGCGGTACATGACATCGACTGCACCCTCGCAGGCTTTCATATGTTCCTTTGACTGAAACATATCGTACCACTGCATCGCCTCATAAAGTCCTTTATGTTTCAGGACGAAATCCCGGTAAGCATAGCAGAGAGCCGTTACTGCATCGTCCTTAGCCTTGCCGATAACGGCTTTTGTTATCTCTGCATCGAGCATACGCCAGCCGCAGAGCATAAGTTCCCTGCTGAGTTCATCGAGTCCTCCGCTGAAATGCTTATAGAGCGAAGGCGGCTTTATCCCAAGCTCATCAGCAAGTTCCTTCATGGTGATATCGGAAGAACCTTTTTTGTCAGCAAGTTCTGCTGCTCTTAGGATAATTTTTTCCTTGTCAAGACCTGTTCTCATACAGCTACTCCTTTCGACTCAAAAGCTAATCGTATTAGCTATTATATCACACATTGTTTTGAATGTCAACTTAGAACCTGTCCACAAAAATATACTGCCTGATGCTTGCTATTTTAACAAATATATGATATAATGAATGCAAAAGCATTCATTATATTTGATTTAAAAGCCCTCGCAGATACGCAGATCAAAGATCTGCTCCCTGCGGATCGGGCAAATATATCCATTATTATTATCGTAACGGAGGGATAATATGCTTTTAGCTATAGATATCGGCAATACAAACATCGTCTTCGGCTGTGTTGACGATAACGATGAGGTCGTTCTCTTTGAGAGGATCTCCACTGACCACAACGCTACGGCTGCTGAATATGCCGTGAAAATGAAAACTATCCTCGAAATGAACGGTATGTCTCCCGATGATATCAGCGATGCCGTTATGTCGTCTGTCGTTCCGTCTGTTACCGGAACTGTCAGGGAAGCTGTAAAGAAGCTCTTCCATACTGATGTGATGATAGCCGGCCCCGGCGTAAGGACAGGCCTGAATATACTTATAGACAATCCCGCACAGCTCGGCAGCGATCAGGCGGTCGATGCTGTTGCCGCTATAAATGAATATCCCGCTCCGCTCATAATAATCGATATGGGTACGGCTACGACGGTATCTGTCGTTGACAGGAACAAAAATTACAGGGGCGGCCTTATCATGACCGGCATGAAAGTCGCTGCTGATGCCCTTATCGCAAGGACTGCACAGCTCCCAAAGATCAATTTTGAAGTTCCGCAGAATATAATCGGAACGAACACTATCGACTGCCTGAAAAGCGGATTTCTCTATTCAAATGCCTGTGCATTGGACGGCATGATAGAGCGTATCGAGGAGGAACTCGGTGAGCCTTGTACGGCTGTTGCAACGGGAGGACTTTCCGAACTCGTCGTTCCGCTTTGCAAGCGTAAGATAATACACGACGGCAGCCTTCTTATCAAAGGTCTGACGATCATCTACCGCAAGAACAAGAGATGATCTTCAAATAATTATGCAGAATATCCAGTATCAGAGGAGGATAGATATGTTAAAAGGAAAAACAGTTTTGCTCGGCGTGACCGGCTCTATAGCTGCATACAAGATATGCAACCTCGCAAGAATGCTCACGAAACTCGGTGCTGATGTCCATGTTTCGATGACACAGAACGCAACGAATTTCGTACACCCGCTCACATTCGAGACTCTTACACAGAATAAATGCCTTATCGATACTTTCGACAGGAATTTCCAGTACAGCGTTGAACACGTCGCTATAGCAAAAAAAGCCGATGTTGTTATGATAGCTCCGGCTTCTGCGAATGTCATAGGAAAGATCGCTGCCGGTATCGCTGACGATATGCTCACCACGACTGTCATGGCGTGTACGTGCAGAGTCATCATAGCTCCGGCGATGAACCACAATATGCTCCACAATCCGATAGTTCAGAACAATATAGGAAAACTCCGCCACTTCGGATATGAGATAATCAGACCGGCAACAGGTATGCTCGCCAACCGTGATATCGGTGACGGAAAGCTCCCGGACGAGGAAGTTCTCCTTGAATATATCCTCCGTGCCGCCGCTTTCGAGAAAGACCTTGACGGTAAGAGGATACTCGTCACAGCCGGTGCTACCCGTGAAAATATCGATCCGGTAAGATTCATCACGAACCACTCCTCCGGAAAAATGGGATTCGCCATTGCAAGAGCCGCCATGCTCAGAGGTGCGTCCGTGACCGTCGTTGCGGCTCATACCGATGCAGAGCCGCCGCAGTTCGTCAATGTCGTAAGGGCATTATCGGCAGAGGATATGTTCAATGAAGTCGCTGTCCGTCAGGCTGATAATGATATCATAATCAAAGCCGCCGCCGTAGCAGATTATACTCCGGCAGTCACGGCTGATGAAAAGATCAAAAAATCCGATGACGATATGAAGATAGAACTCGTCCGCACAAAGGATATCCTGAAATATCTCGGTGAACACCGCCCGGAAAAGCAGGTCATCTGCGGCTTCTCTATGGAGACAGAAAATGTCCTCGAAAATTCACGCCGCAAGCTTGAATCGAAGAAGTGCGATATGATCTGTGCGAATTCTCTTAAAAAAGCCGGTGCAGGTTTCGGCACTGACACGAATATAATCACGCTCATAACTCCCGATTCGCAGGAGGAGCTTGAACTCATGTCAAAATTCGATGCGGCAAATATTATCCTCACACGCCTGAAAGCGTTGTCTGACAAGAAACAGTGAGGATCCGTTATAGTGATAATACCGTGTACTGCGGTTTTATTAAAGTGAATTCAGGAGGTGAAATACATGAAATACGTCTGTGATGCCTGCGGCTGGGAGTACGATGAGGAACTCGGTCTGCCGGAACAGGGCATAGCTCCCGGAACAAAGTTCGAGGATCTCCCGGAGGACTTTGAATGTCCTCTCTGCGGAGTCGGCAAAGATATGTTCTCTGAAGCTTGATGACATAGT
>CADBQF010000039.1 GCA_902796705.1 Ruminococcus flavefaciens | reverse complement strand
TCCTTGCAGTATCTATCGCTTGTGCAAGAGCTGCTGCTGCTTCACTTGATATCCCGCTCTACAGATTCCTCGGCGGTATCCAGGGAACAAAACTCCCCGTTCCGATGATGAACATTCTCAACGGCGGAGCTCATGCTGACAGTGCTGTTGACACACAGGAATTCATGATAATGCCTGTAGGAGCTCCTTCATTCAAAGAAGCTCTCAGATGGTGTGCAGAAGTATTCCACACACTCAAGAAGCTCATCAAGGATATGGGCGACGTTACAGCAGTAGGAGATGAGGGCGGCTTCGCTCCCAACAAGCTCACAAGCGATGAAGAAGCTATCGAGAAGATCCTTGAAGCTATCAAGGCAGCAGGCTTTGAACCCGGCAAGGATTTCATGATCGCTATGGACGCTGCTTCTTCCGAATGGAAGAGCGAAAAAGGCAAGGGATACTACAAGCAGCCTAAGTCCGGCAGGGAATTCACATCTGACGAGCTTATCGCTCACTGGGAATCACTCGTTGACAAGTATCCGATAATCTCTATCGAAGACGGACTTGACGAGGAAGACTGGGAAGGCTGGCAGAGAATGACAGCAAAGATCGGTCATAAAGTTCAGCTCGTAGGCGATGATCTCTTCGTAACAAATACAGAGCGTCTTGCAAAGGGCATCTCACTCGGTGCAGGTAACTCTATCCTTATCAAGCTCAACCAGATCGGTTCAGTATCCGAGACACTTGAGGCTATCAAAATGGCTCACAAGGCTGGATACACAGCAATTTCATCACACCGTTCGGGAGAGACTGCTGATACAACTATCGCAGACCTTGCAGTAGCACTCAACACCTGCCAGATCAAGACAGGAGCTCCTTCAAGATCAGAGAGAGTTGCAAAGTACAATCAGCTCCTCCGCATCGAGGAACAGCTCGGAGCATCGGCTGTTTATCCTCAGATGAACGCTTTTAATGTAAAGAAGTAATTTCCATATTTTTTACCACCTCCTTCTTTCTGTCCCGCCTGACAACAGGCGGGACAGTTTTTTATGCGGTGAAAATGACGGGATACTGAGCAATTTTTGCATTGCTAAAAAAATTTTTTTATGATATAATTTTTTTATGTCCACTTATCGTCTTATCATTCGAGTATATGTTATGAACATGTTCAAAGGGGTGAATATAATATGACCGATTGTCAGTTACGCAAGCTGATGAAAAGCTCGCCTGACAAATGGCAGCGTGTTCTTTATGATGAATACATAGCCTATGTATACACTATAGCTGCCAACAATCTGCGTTCGTGCGGAACTGCCGAAGATATAGAAGAATGCGTTGCAGATATTTTCGTTGATATATTCACAGCACTTCAGGAGCGTCCGTTAAAAGACGGCGACCTGAAAGGCATAATATCAACGATAGCAAGACGAACTTCGATCGACCTTTTCAGAAAACTCTCGGTAAGGAACAAACGGAATATGTCTATCGAGGATATGTCACCGTGCGATGAACCGGCTGAGAATAATCTTGAATCAGATCACGAACGTTCAGAATTGAAGAAGATAATCTTCCAATGCGTCGATCAGCTTGGCAAACCTGATTCGTCAATTATTATTCATCACTATTACTATGGCAGAACATCGGGGGAGATAGCCGATGAATTCAATATGACTCCCGGTTCTGTCCAGAAAAGGATCCAGCGTGCGAGAAAAAAACTAAAAGACCTGCTGATCAAAGCAGGTGTGGATGCGGAGTGGTAACTATGAAGATCGAAGAGATATTTAATGATCCGGAAAACGAAATGACCGATAATATAGCTGATAATTATTCAGATCTTTCTGATGAAGTCAGAGAACGTATCTATGCCCGTATCCAGCAGAAACTTGATGTCCGCAGCAGCGGTATCCGCTTCACCGACCATGTATCAGGTGTTGAACGATATAAACGCTGCATATGGAAAAAGGCACTGAGCGTAGCGGCTTCAGTATTGGCTGTAGTCGGTATAGGTACAGCGGTGATATGCCTGAACAGGAACAACAATGTAAACAAAGATCCGGATAATGTGCTTAATTCACTTGACTATGCAGATCATCCGGCAATAGCTAAGGTACTGTCGGAAGAATTCCTTGCTGCGTCTGATTACCTGACCGGAAATATACAGGTCGCTGACAATGTGAGATATTTCTATGATTACAGCAGCCGTAATCCGGAATGGCATGGCGGTGATGTCGGATATTATCTGATAACCGATATCACATTTACTGACTGTGATGAACTGTACAGTACGCTCGATTCGTCAGTTACGAGCGGATATATGGATATCCTCAAACGTGACGGCGGAACATATTTCAATAAAAGTATAGATGAATTATTATCAGGAAACGGAAGCGATCACGCACCAGCCATTGTAGAGTACAGCGGAAAGATGTATACTTCGGCTGTGAACCGTGATGCTTCTGACGATAAGAACTCCGAACCGGAGATAACAGATAACGAAAAATATGATTTTTCTGCTGTGATCGATGCCGGAAAGTCCTATGTATTCGATTTT
>CADBQF010000038.1 GCA_902796705.1 Ruminococcus flavefaciens | reverse complement strand
TGATGGGACTTATCGGCATGGGCAACAACCCGATGGTCGGTGCTACTGTTGCTTGTGCAGTTGCTGTTGAAGAGGCTATGAAGTAATAGCTTTTCGCTGTAATAAGTGATATAAGAGTTTTGAGCCATAGTATTTCTGATCTCATGTCAGGGATACTATGGCTTTTTATTGACATTACGGCATGAATGTGTTATAATATGTACCGCTCTTTATATTGAGCTTCTGAAAGGAATGGTGACATAGTTGGAAGGTCTTGAATTTTTTGGATATATACTGGGAGGTATCGTAATAGCAGGATATGTGCTGTTCATTGTATTCCCTTTTGTGCTTGATATCATCTGGATAAAGAAACTGAAAAACAAGACGGTAAAGCCTGTCAGTGTCCTTGGTATCGTTGCTGTGCTTTATACTGCCGCAGTTGTATATTCGCTTCCGGAGGATCTGAAGCTGATCGGTGACTTCTGGAAGTTTTTCTTTAAATAAGAACCTGTCAGCGTGTGGAACTTTGGGATAGTTTTTTGGGGGAGCCTTTCTTCGGAAAAGCTCCCCCATGAACTGCCGCTTCAAAAGCGGCATATATTCGGGTAAGTTACGGGTTTTCACTGCATCTGACTGTGAATCGTTGTTTGCCGGAATAGGTGCAGGTGTAGAGGGACAATGCCCAGTCGCTCTGTATCATGTAGGGAATGCTTTCAGGATCGACTACTTCGAGTTCCTGCACGGTGTAGGTGTGGAGCGTTCCGTCCATTTCGGTGAAGGATATCTGCTGACCTATGGAGAGCTGGCGGAGTTTTCCGAAGCCGCTCTGGTAGTTATGGCCGGCGATGACGAGATCTCCTGTACGGGCTGAGCCGTAATATCTGCCGACGGTGTATCTGAGGGAATCGAGGGTGCATATGCTCGTTACGGGCATTTCAAGTCCGAGGGAGGGGAGAGAGAGGATACCGATGTAGGTATCGCCGTTTATCACCGCCAGCGGCATTGCTGTTTCCGGATCGACGGAGTACATGGGGACGGGCTGACCGTCTTCGCTGACGGCTGCGTCTGCGTTCTGTCCGCTGCCGGGAATGACAACAGACTCTTCTCCGGACTGTACCTTTTCGATGTATTCCCGGACGTATCCGAGCCGTTTCTGCACCGACTTTCCGGCACGGCGGCTGTCCATATACTGACCGGTGAATACCCCCATTGCAGCACCGATGCAGAAAACTCCGAGAGCTATCAGGACGAAGCCTGCTTTTTCACGCTTAGTCTTCATTTCTTCTCTTTTGCCTGATCTGCGGAGGACAATGCCTATTATTACAAGAGCCATACCAACGGCTGTCAGTACGGGAACAGGCCATTTGAGCTGTCCGGTCTGGACGAGTTTTTCTCCGGGAGGCGGGGGATTTTTTGTATTTATCACAGTGAATGCAGTTTCGTTCTGCTTGTAAGTCACGGTATAGCCGGCAGGGATATCGACTTCCTGCACGCTCCATGTCTCTTTGCTGTCGAGCTGTTTCCATGTGTGTTTCCAGTCGTTCGAGCTGTCGAGAGTTACCGTATCGAACACGCCTTTGCTGTTGAGCAGGCGGACGGTAACGCTTGAAGGTCTGTTCACTCCGTCGTCCGACCACTGTTTCAGTACGCTTATATCGACGACTTCGTCCTTGCTGTCGTCGGCGGCGGGGAAGAGCTTGGGATCGGCATCTACGTCATAGAGCCATTTTCCGTTGTCCATGAACGGAACGGGTACCATGAAAGGCCGGAAACTCTCCGTATTCTCGGCGTGGTCAGTCTCAACTACGAGATAGAGGCCGGGAGTGAGGTCTGTGAACGGGATAACTCCCTGTCTGTCGGCTTTGACTGTAGTTCCGCTGACGTTGTTCGTCTTTGCGATATTGGCGAGAGCGGCTGCCTGTTCATTTGAGTAGATATCGATAGTTTCGGTGAAGCTGCTGAAACCCTCTGTACAGGTATATTCCGCCCCGGTGCCGTTCCAGCCGGTCTCTGCGGCTTTGTAGAGCGTTATCTCCGCTCCGTCAGCCGCCCATGTTTCTCCGGATTCATTTTCTATATGGAGCGTCAGACTGCATGATGCACCGGGATCGAAGCCGCCGGTCACTTCAGCAGAAGCTTTCACTCCGCACATGGCGAGGGCAAAGAACGCTGTCACCATGCAAAGTATGAGCTGTTTAATCCTCATTTGTGTCTTTCTCCTCCTTTGATGCGGCATTGGAAGCCTTTTTCTTCCGGGTGTCGCTGATGAAAACTATCGTGAGAAGCACCGCAAGCATTGGTATAGCTGCTATAGGTGTCACGATGAGCGGATCGATCAGGAACGCCTCGTTAGGAACGAAAATGCCTGCCTTTTCTGTTTCGGTGTCAACTCTCACTCCACGCACGAGCAGACGGTGTGTATTTATACCGTAGGGAGTGCAGGTGAGCAGGGTGCAGTAATCTTTTCCGGGGACGATCTGCAAGTCGGCAGTTTCCTCCGGTTTTACGGTCTTTATCTGGTCTACCCTGTAGGTGAGTTTTCTGTCGAGAATGGTGAGAGTGAAGATATCATCTATCCTCAGTTCGTCGAGGTCGGTGAAGAGCTTTGCACTCGGAAGACCTCTGTGACCGGAGAGGACGCAGTGTGTACTCTCTCCGCCGACGGGAAGGCTCGTGCCTTCGAGGTGTCCGACACCTATCTGCAAAACGCCCTTGTCCGTGCCGTGATATATGGGAAGTTCGGCTTTGATGCGGTCGATGTCGATATATCCCATGATGCCTGCTCCGGAGATATCGAGAAGCTTGTCATAGCCTTTGATGCGTTCGGGAGCGAAGAATGCACCCGGATCATTGGCGAGCCGCTTGTTGTAGTCCGTGGCATCGTGCCATAGCTGGTCGAGTTCCTCTTTTGCCGCCTTTTCGACAGCTTCGTTGTGCATCGCTATGACCTTTGAAGCATGGCGTGAGTTGATGTACTCACTTATCGCCGGGTATAGCAGTACGGACAATCCAACGATGAACATTGCAAGTATAATTATCGTGGACAAATGCCTCTTCATTGGATTCCCCCTGCTGCAATAATTCCGGCTGAGGGGGCAGCAGATGCCGCCCCTTTCTGCCGCTTTGAGTTACATATCTTATCAGGTAATATTACTTTTCCTTGATGTTCATTCTCTTCTTTGTGATGAAGAGAACGCCTGCTCCTGCTATGAGAGAGCCGCCGACAATATAGAATACTGTAGTACCCATGCCGCCGGTGCCGGGGAGAGTTACGCCCTTGTTGTTCTCTACAACGAATTCCTTGATAAAGAGTTCGCCGTCAGGAGATACATCTTCGCCGTTGAGCTTCCAGCCGGGGCCGTTGAGTGTAGGCTCTGCTTCGAGTGTGAATGTGATATCTTCACCGAGCGGATTATATCCGGAAGGAGCTGCTGTCTCGCTCAGTGTGTATGTACCTGCACCGAGTCCGGAGAATGTTGCAAGACCTGCATCATCTGTGAGGAAAGAAACGGTGTTTTTGCCGCCGGAAGTTGTCTTGTCCTTTGCCGATTCTTCAAATTCGAGCGTGTACTTTGTAGTAGTTGATTCGTAGTACTTTTTTGTTTCGGCTGTAGGAGCTTCGTCGGTGTAAGTACCGTTCTTGAGCTTGTAGTATGTGCCGTCTTCTGCTGCTGTGAATGTGTTCTTTGATCTGTAAACGACCTTGTTCACGCCTGCACCTTCGAGAGTGAACTCTGCGTTTTTAAGTCTCTCGCCTGTCTTTGCATCGATCTTTACTACCTTGATGCCTGTGGTGTATGTCTTTGTGTTGGAGTCAGGAGTCTGACCGACAACGTTGCCGTCGGTCTTTTCATTATCACTTGGCTCGTTATCTCCGTTATACTCGTGATTCGGGTTGTTGGAGAATGTGAGGTTCACGGTATTCTCGTTGCCTGCTGTCGTTCTGTCGGCTTTTTCGTTGAGGACAGCATCGTACTTGATGACGATGTCGTTTCTTGAAAAGTCAGTTGAATACTTTGTTGTGGTGCTGTCGTAAAGTCCGGCAGGATTTTCAGGAGATACATTTGTGTATGTACCGTCAGCGAGTCTGTAGTATGTACCGTCCTCGTCTACTATGTATTTGTCATCGTCACCTTTGATGTACTTGACGGTTACATCGTCGTAGAGCTTTTCTGCTGCATCTGCGGGAGCTGTTGTTGTGTAGGAGCCGTCAGCGAGCTTGTAGTATGTGCCGGCTGCGTCTTCAACAAACTCGTTGTACTTGTACTGAATGAAGTTATCGAATACGATCTGGAATGTGTAGCCGTCAGCATCTTCGCCTGTCTGGACTTCGAGACCGTTACCGGGTGTGAGCGTTATGCCGCCGTTATCAGGATCGCCTATGGTAGCTGTTACAGATGAAGCATCGAAGTCGAGTCCTGATGCCATTGTATCGTTCACAACGAAGTAGTATCTTTCGTAGCCCTTCATATCGGGAACTTTTGTGTTGAGGATATAGGGTACTGTATCACCGATGCTTGCAACGTTAGCTTCAACGCCGCTGCCCTGATCGATCTTCTTTGTGATGCTCGGAACGTCCTTCTTGGCTGTAACATTGAGGTTTCCGCCCTCTACTTTGAGTATGAATCTGGAGTAGGCTGCATCAGTCTTGTTGAGTGCATCAGAATCGTCTTCTGCAAAGAGGTAGTAACCGTCTGTAAGACCTGAGATAGTGCCTGAGTTGTTGCCTGTTACTGTTACTGTGCCTACGCCTGAGCCTGTAACACAGCCGGCGATCACCTTTGCGAACTTCATCATCACCTCGGAATCGTTCTCCTGCTGTGTGAGGAAGCTGAGAACGTCGTCGATAGACGCAAAGTCCTTGCCGAAAGCATCACTGAGTGCGGAGTAAACGGAATCTGCATTTGCTTCACCGATGCCTGAACCCCATGTGATGTTCTTGAGAACGCCGTCTTCGAGTTCGCCCTTGAAGATCTGGTATGCTGTGTACGTGTGTGCAGCTTCGTCCTTACCGCCGTTGCTGATAGTTACTGTGTGGGTAGTTTCGCCCTCAGCGGAAACTGCTGTGGGAACGAGGAGAGACATTCCGGAGAATGCTGCCATTGCTGCTGCAAGTGCAAGTGAGCTGAATCTTCTCATTTTTCTATTGTTTTTCATAAATCTGATTCCTTTCGCCATAAATTATAATTCGTTATTCGCTTCTGTCTGATGCGGAAAGCTTTCTGCGTTTCCTTAAATACAGCGTAGATGCGGTTATTATCATTGTCGTTCCGAATATCGTATACGGAACTGTTCCTGTGCCTCCTGTTTCGGGGAGGGTGTATTTGCGGAGGTTATTGATCTCCAGTATCATTTCTTCCGGATCCATGATCTCAGCGAAGATCTCTCCGGACTGCTGATCGACGTGTACACTGACTTTCATTTCAAGTGTTTCATCGCTGTACACTACATTGTCGAATTTTCCGTCATTTACCTCACGGATATAGTATGTGTATTCTCCGGCTTTCTCAAAGTGTATGCCTTTAAATGATACGATACCGTCAGCGTCGTTCGCAGCTGTTGAAATGACCTTGTAATTATCTTCATCTATCTTCTCGACGACTTCAAAGGTGAAATCTCCCTCCTGGAGCGTTCTTCCCGGCATTGTCTTTGTCACTTCAAGCTCAATGAGAGCTGATGCGGCAGTTATCGTGAAGTCAAGTCCGGTGTGGTTAGGACACTTGTTGAATGCGTCGATAACGTCCTGATGTCCCATATAGAATATCGATGAATCGATATGTGTTCTTGGCTGCGATGAAAGATCGGTCGTTCCTTCGAGTACCCAGTCATTGCCGTTCTTGACATATGAGAGCTGCTGCAACGGTTCGAGTTCGAGCTGTACATCGAATACAGCGTGATCTACATCGTCGTAGTAGAATTTTATAGGACTCCAGTAGGTATATTCACCGGCTTCGTTCTTCTTGTACTTTGAAGTAAGCTCATACTGAGGTTCGCCGGGGGCTATCCTCGGATCTGTCCAGTAGTTTTCATGCTTGTAGCCGGTCACGTTATCCGATGCAGCATACGGCTGACCGGGATCACGGTAGAACTGACACGGCTGTGTGGGATCGTCCTTGCTGTA
Source organism: Ruminococcus flavefaciens (assembly GCA_902796705.1). Lineage (GTDB taxonomy): Bacteria > Bacillota > Clostridia > Oscillospirales > Ruminococcaceae > Ruminococcus > Ruminococcus flavefaciens_W. Next base: position 615 of record CADBQF010000038.1, on the reverse strand, counting down.
GAGTACACATGAATTAACGTCGCTGACGTATGACTTGTATACAGTGACAGTCTTTCTGATCGTGCCGTCAACTTCTCTTTTTATCTTTGAAGAAGTATATTTACCGCCGTCGGCTATCTCGATATCGGCATGGTCGAGTATCTTGCCGAGCGGATTTCCTATCTGGACATACATTGTACGTATTACATCCGTGCCGTCAACAACGAGTATCTGTGCATATCCCTCCTGAGTAGCTGTATATGAAGCAGCCACCGTTCCGGCAGGGCCTGCTGCTGTGCTTACCTGGAGCAGGTCGTTGTCTGATGTGCTTACGAATGTGTATCTGTCGTACCAACTGTTGTCGCCCCATGAGCCAGTCGGTTCACACTCCAGGTTAAGACGCTGTGCAGCGAGCGAAAGGTTCTGACCTTCAAGTATCGGGGAATATACAGTCAGTGTATCGCCTACGTTGATATGATACGGGTGGAAATGTCCGTTGTCCGTGAGGACATTCGGGATATAGCCGTTTTTCTTTTGATTGATGTAAACGTCAGGCAGCCATTCATTCACCCTGTCGATATCTCTGTCATTGATAGCGGTCTTGACATACATCGGCTGTTCAACTACTACAGTGAT
>CADBQF010000037.1 GCA_902796705.1 Ruminococcus flavefaciens | reverse complement strand
TATTTCAGCATATCAGATCACCACCTGAAGGTCGCCCAGCGATCATTTACTTTCGGCAGCAACAGTGCAAAGAGTTTTGCACGGATACTGTACTTTTTCATCTCTTCGTTGAAGCTGTGTTCTTCCACAAGCTGGAAACCGTTCACCAGATCTGCAATTTCCTGCCCCGAATCCGTGCCAGACATGAAATGTGCATTGGTGTTTTTCACGGTATCATGATGCTTTTCATTTTTCATCATGAATTTTCCGTTCTGTTCTGCGATAAGAATACCGCCGTCAGGAAAGTTGTTTTTCAGCACTTTCAAAAATGTGCGTATCTGATCGAGCGTCAGGTACATGAACAGTCCCTCAGCTATGAATACAGGCTTTGATTTTCTGCCTGCGAGAGACTTCTTTACCTGTCCGCACCAGCTATCCTCCAAGGCACTTCCTGCGATCATGGTCACACGGTCACGCTCCGTAAAAGCCTTTCTTCTTGCGGCTATCGCATCGGGCAGATCAATGTCGAACCACAGTATTCTGCCATTATCCATTCTCGAAAACCGGTCATCAAATCCTGCACCGACATTCACGATCACTGTATCCGGATGCTTTTTTATGATGCCCTTAAGCTGACGGTCAAGCATTATCGTTCTTGCGACAACGCCCTCATGTGACATGAATTTATCATACTGTTCTGTATCTATGTTCAGTGTCCTGATTATCTCAACAGCTTTATTATCTTTGATACGTGCATTCTTTCGCAGTGTCTCATTTGCCTTGACTGCAAGTGGGATTAGTGCAGTCGTCTGCACATCGCCTAATTTAAGTTCCATAATAAATACTCCTTTCAACTATACGCCGCTGCTCAAACGAAGCCACCCGGCCATTTTTATCCTGAGCGTATGATCGCGGCACTGTTTTATGAATTCGGGATCATGAGTTGGAACAAGCACTGTACTGTCCGAAAGAGCCATAGGGTGAGTACCATTGGATCCTGGCGTATATTGTTTATTGATGTTTGTCGGACGCAGCCCAAGCTGTTCGGGTTCCTCATGAAAACATCTGCTCCCACTCTTGCGGCTGTTACGAATTTTTCATAGGAACTGCCTGTTTTTCCGAAAGCTTTTATGACCTCTATACCGCCTATATACTCCACGGCAGTGTCATTGAGCTTTTTGGTTTTTTCAATGGATAATTCAAATCCGCCCTTGCTCCTTGCAAACATGATAACAGTGCATACCAGACCGATCGCCGCACCTATGAGATAACAGACTCCGTTTCTTTTTCATTATTTAGATTCGCCTTCGCATAATATTATAGTTTGTATATGCTAACCACATGACTTTATTTTAGGGAAACGCTGATGATACGTTTCCCTTGATGAAATGATCAAAGGCCGAACATAGCCTTCCACCCAGGAAGATAAAAATTTTCAAGCGTATGAGCGTAGTGTAAGGCTTCATCTCTTGTGAAATCATGTACGACTGCCTGAAGGATCGCTTCAACGTTTGCAGTAACAAGCAGATGAAACTCTTTTTCGTCTGCATCATTGACAGCGAACCCGCTTTTCTTCAGCTCGTTCATATATCTGATCGTGACTTCTTCTTCGAGTTTGGCTATGTCATGAGCAAAGTTTTCGTATTTTGTACCCTGTGACCTGCAAACGATCAGCTTGAACTCGTCAAAATGGTCATAGATGTATTCCATAAATCTGACAGTTTCGGTTTTATCTTCCCATAAAGATCCGGCTGTGACCTTACCGATATCGTCAAAATAGTCTTTCTCTATCATATGACAGCAAGCCATAAGTCCTTCTATCGTCGGCTCGACCAGCACCGAAAACATTTCCTCCTTGCTTGAGAAATGCTTATACAGACCGCCAACCTGAATGCCTGCCTTAGCTGCGATCCTTCGGAGCGAAGCATCTGTAAAGCCATACTCCATGAATTCCTTTTTAGCAGCCTCAATGATCCTTTCATGAGTCTGTGTTTTGTCTCTCGGCATGATCTCCCCCCTGAACAGTAAATGAACAGTGTACACCAACATTATTAGTATACACTGTTCTCTTTTGTTTGTCAAGTGGCTTGGGGAGTATATTATCATTATTGGAAGAATTTTCCGTTTTGCATATTTTTTAAGTATTCATTTTTTATTTTTCGTGCGTTTCCACCTGTGAATGGGGATAAGTTCGCTCAAATGAAGGCAAATCTGAACGAAAGAGTTCAGCAACATTATAAATTCTATGAGAGCGAGCGGACGGTGGTGGAAAACACGCACGAACCCATTATTTCACAGGAGATATGGGACAGATGCCGTGAGATCGATGCAGAGCATACAACAGGCAGAGTCAGCAGCAACAAGATAGTGAAGCCGTTAAGCTCGTTCCTGTACTGTGCTGACTGTGGTTTCAGAATGGCATCGGCAAAGTCTACGAACAAGGTCGGATATACGACAGGCAATCCGCATATCGTTGTGTGGGAGTTTTACAAGTGCGGT
>CADBQF010000036.1 GCA_902796705.1 Ruminococcus flavefaciens | reverse complement strand
TTGTTAGGTGGACTCCGTCCCCCTCGTTCACCCCCTGCAAAAGGGACATTGTCCCTCTTGACTCCCATTATGACGGCTTCGCCGTTTTTTTATTTTTTTAATTTAAAATCCCACCGCCGCAAATATTACAAATTGCTACAAAAGAGGAAAAATATTGACTTTTTGGAAAAATGCGTGTAGAATATATAATGTAAGAAGTAATGATAATATATTAGTCCGCAGCCGCCGTCAGATATATAAGGCACCGGCTGCTATTGCAGCGTCTTCCCGATACGCTGCGTCTGAAAAGATATATTAGAACAAAAGAAATAACAAAAGGGTGGTACAATGGTTTTCAGCAGTCTGGAGTTCATCTTCATCTTCCTGCCTTTATTCTTGCTGGCGTATGGTTTCTCACCGCCGAAAATGAAAAACAGCATTATCTTGCTCGGCAGTCTCGTCTTCTATTATCTCGGTGTCGGCGGCAAGATATACGTCGAACTCTTCATCATGACTCTCGTGGTGAACTTCATTCTCGGTCAGTTCATCGAATCGTTCCGCAAAACGAGCCGGCTGTGGCTGACTATAGGCATCATCTTCAACTTCTGGTGGCTGATCTTCTTCAAATACTACAGCTTCGCCTTCGAGTCGGTCAATACGATCTTCCATACGCATATACTTGTAAAGAACATCGTCCTCCCGATAGGCATAAGCTTCTATACTTTCCAGAATGTTTCGTACATCATCGACGTTTACCGCAAAAAAGCCCGTGCAGAGAAGAATCTCATCAATTACGGTGCTTATATCAGTATGTTCCCCCAGCTCATCGCCGGCCCTATCGTTACGTATACGACCGTCGCACAGCAGCTCAGACACAGGAAGCATACAGCTAAAAAAGTCGAGGACGGTCTCAAAACTTTCACTATCGGTCTCGGCTATAAGATGATACTCGCCAACCACTTCGGCATACTGTGGAAGAATGTCCACGATATCGGCTATGAGAGCGTTTCTCCCAAGCTCGCATGGCTGGCTATTTTTGCGTATTCGTTCCAGCTCTACTTCGACTTCTGCGGCTATTCGCTCATGGCGATAGGTCTGGGACGGCTTATGGGATTTGAACTCCCGAAAAACTTCGACTACCCATATCTTTCCACTACAATGACAGAATTCTGGCGACGCTGGCATATCACTCTCGGAACATGGTTCAGGGAATATATCTATATACCGCTCGGAGGAAACCGCAAAGGCCCCGGAAAGCAGATACGCAATATGTTCGCAGTCTGGCTCTTTACAGGACTGTGGCACGGTGCGAGCTGGAATTTCGTGCTGTGGGGACTCGTCCTCTTTGCCATTATGATGAGCGAAAAGTTTGTGACCGGCAAGTTCCTCACAAAGGTCAAGCCGATAGGTCATCTGTATATGATATTCCTCATACCGCTGACATGGTCTCTTTTCGTTCTCACTGATTTCCACGAAATGGGAATCTTCCTGAAGAGACTGTTCCCGTTCCTGCCGCAGAAGACTTTCGCTGTAAAGGCTGATGACTATGTTAAATACTGGCAGCTCTACGGCAAATACTTCATAGCGGCTGTGATATTCTCCACAAGGATACCGGAGATGATATATAAAAAGATAAAGAACTCCGTATTCTGTGCGATCGTCCTTGCAGTGATATTCTGGCTCTCAGTGTACTGTATGTACACCGGCCTGAATAATCCGTTCATGTATTACCAATTCTGATTTGGAGAGATAGCAAAATGAAAAAATTCAAGCAAATAACCTACACGACTATCCTGCTGTTTTCATGCCTTGTCGCTTCACCGCTCATTTACAAGCAGATATGGAAGACAAGCAAGGAAAAGGAAAAGGCTGTCCCTAAAAAAGATGTTGTGATCGATATTCACAGCGGTCAGAAGGAACAGTCCGCTTCCGCACCTGCTCCCGAACCCGGACAGACGCAGACTACCGCTCCTGCCGCCGATCCTGCACAGGCTTCTGAAACTGTCACTGTCGCTGTACAGACAGAGACTCAGCCCGTTACAGAACCGCCTCAGCCGGAAGTGACCTTCGTTGAGAGTCCGCCGTCCTACTTCGATGATGCTCTTTTCATCGGTGATTCACGTACTGTCGGTATAAGGGATTACGGCACGCTCACCAATGCCGATTACTTCTGCGATGTAGGCCTTTCGACGAACGGTGCGGCAAGCACTGTGATAGACGGCAGATCGCTCAATGATATGCTTTCAAGCAAGACATACGGAAAGATCTACGTGATGCTCGGTATAAACGAAGTCGCAAACGACCTTGAATATACTGCTTCCGCTTACCGTCAGCTCATAGATACTATCAAGGAGAAACAGCCGGGAACTATCATCTATGTCGAGGCAAATCTCCATGTGTCGAAGCTCTCGCAGACTTCTGCCATAAATAACGAGGCTATAGATGCACTCAATGCAAAAATGAAGGAGAACGCCGACAACAAGCAGGTGTTCTACATCGATATAAACCCTGTATTCGACGACGCTGAGGGAAATCTCCGTGAGGAATGCTCGAATGACGGTGTTCATGTACTTGCTAAATACTATACCGACTGGTGCAGTTGGTTCTGTATAAATACGATACCGGTGGCTGCTCCGGCAGCTACTGACGCTCCGGCTGCTCC
>CADBQF010000035.1 GCA_902796705.1 Ruminococcus flavefaciens | reverse complement strand
GTCCCGTCAGGGGAAATTTTACGCTGAAAGTTTTAGGAAAGGAGTTTGAGGAAGAACCCTTTTTCAAAAGGGTTTTCCTCATAATAGGTCTATATATCTGTATGAGTATCAGCCGGATTATCTGTGTGTATTTTTGCGTTAGGGGAGATATATTTTCTTGGGGTATGGAATATAATTGAAAAAAAGGAAAATAATATTGATATGTCTCACAGCATATCATGATGAGGTGAGTTCATGTTACGAGAAAAGAGTGTCGGAGTCAGGAGGCTGATTAAGCTCATTCTGCTGCTCTCCGTGCCGGCGGGTGCGGTGATATCGGTCAGGCATCTGCCTGAGCTTAAAGCGGTATTCAAAGAGCTTACAGACGAACCGCAGGCTGTATCAGAAAAAGACGAAGCACCGGCTATACCCCGTGATGAGGACAAACTGTCCGGCAAACTGATACTGTCCGAGGGATTCGGCACATCAGAGGAGAAAGCGGAAGATGATGAAGACAGTTTTGATGATCCGTTCGATGATATTTCAGACGCACCGGGAGAGAAGCCATATCCCGCAGAGGAGGAATGGATCCCCGGAGGTGATATAATACGCACGACATACGGCATATTCAGCGGAGAAACCTATTTTGATCTTGAAAACGGCGGACAGGTCAGCAACCGGACGGAAGTTCCAGATGAAACACTTCTTGCAGAGAGCCGGTGTCTTCCGAATTTCACGCTTACTGATACGGACGAGCCGCAGGTGCTTATATATCACACTCACACGACAGAGAGCTTTGAGCCGTATGTCCGTGAGCATTACGATGCCGAGTTCAATTACAGGACTACCGACGAGACAAAAAATATCGTAATGGTCGGAGATGCTGTTCAGGCTGAGCTTGAAGCTGCCGGGATAGGTGTTATCCATGCAAGGGATATACATGATTATCCGTCCTACAACGGCTCATACAGCCGCAGCAGAGAGACCGTCCTTGCGATACTTGAGCAGTATCCGAGCATAAAAGTCGCCCTTGATATCCACCGTGATGCGATATCGGGCGAGGGGACGGCATATCAGCCGTATATCGATATAGACGGCAGAGAAGCTGCACAGATCATGATAATATCAGGCTGTGATGACGGAACGCTCGGTATGCCTGATTATATGAAGAATTTTCACTTTGCCTGTTCATTGCAGCAGCAGCTTGAAGCGGACTTTCCGGGGATAACAAGACCGATACTGTTTGATTACCGCCAGTACAATCAGGATCTTACAACGGGAAGTCTTCTCATAGAGATAGGCTCACACGGGAATACGCTTGCACAGGCTAAATATTCGGGGACGCTTTTCGGCAGATCGCTTGCCTCGCTCCTCAACAAAAGAAAGGGATAGATATGGCTGTAAAAAAGAAAAAGACCGCCCTGAAAGCGGCTTTTATGTATATCATACTTATGAGCGGTGCATGGATGTTCGTTGACTCATGCGGAAGCTCATACAAAAGGCTCGCCGGAGAGGATATCGTACCGGCAAGCTTTGAGTTCGGCAAAGAAAATGCCGAGATAAGTATTCTCGGCCACAAGGCAAGTATCGACACATCAGCCGTCCGCTGTGACAGCAAGCTTTACAGCGGTATGTATATCTTATCTCCGGACGAGCTTCGTGTAATTATATATTTAATTTCTCTGACCGATAAGCTTTGACTGCATACCGTAGTAGAAGCTGTTGAGTTCTCCGGAGAATATCAGGTCAGCTCCGGGAAAGTTCCTGAAATCATCAGGCTTGTAAAGGCAGAAAGGCTTTTCGAGCTGTATCCCGATCTTATCCATAGTATAAGCTACGAACTGTGAACAGACGAAGCTCTTTTTGCGTTTCCATTCGATATTGAAATAAACAGCGAGCAGTCCGAGGACGTTGTATGAGTATATCTTCCTGTTGTCACTGAAATGTTTGATGATGTTGTTATACATGACTTTTTGTTCGTGAGTGACGGGGATACGGTATATCTCACACGGGATAAATCCATACTGACCAAGAGTTCCTTTTCCGACAGTCTCTTTATTGAAAGTTGCGGGAAGCGGAAAAGGACGGTATGTCCGGCAGAAACTGTACATTTCGGAAAGAGTCACATCACCGGAAAGAGAAACATGATTGTAAGGTTTCCCGGTAAAGAACCTGAAAAAACGTGCAGGTCTTGTTCCGGTCTGTGCTACTACCAGATAAATGTATTCTTCCAAGACGTTCCCTCCTTAAAAAATTTCTAAAATAATTATATCATAAACACTTGCAAATTACAAGACTTTTTGATATAATATAAGTATAGAAAGACACGATTTTAATGATATTACATATCTCAAATGACTGTTTTGTGCATAATGTATATTTTTTACGGAAAAATGTCAACAGTTATGCAACAAATACGCCTGTAGCTCAGTGGATAGAGCATCGGCCTCCGACGCCGTGTGCGCTGGTTCGATCCCAGTCAGGCGTACCATATCAGCATGACCAAAAGTATCATATGCAGGAAAAAGCCCGAATTATCGGGCTTTTTTGCTGCCCGGATCTCGGAAGATCCACTTTGGTTTTCATAGATGACATTGGGCTGTTTACCTATGTGTAAGGATCTGAACTCTCAGAAGATCAGATTCAGTCCCCTCCAAAGGCCAAAATACAGGCAGATCTCGATTTTGCCGGCAAAAATAGTATACAAAGTTCCGGACTTGGTTTTAGTGGTTTTCACGAAATGTGAAAACACTGGGATCAAGTCCTTATTTGTTTTACCGAAAGCAAACTGATAGTAAACCTATCAGCGATTATTGAGCCGTTTCTGACGGCATCGGAGGCTCTCCG
>CADBQF010000034.1 GCA_902796705.1 Ruminococcus flavefaciens | reverse complement strand
CTTACGGTTAACGGCTGAGACGATACCGTCGGTAACTGTACTTGAAAGACCTGCGGGGTTGCCTATTGCGATAACCTGTTCGCCGACTATTGTTTCGTCCGAATCGCCGAGTACTGCGGGAGTGAACTCGCCGCGGTTTACCTTGATAACTGCGATATCGGTCTTTTTGTCGCTTCCGATGACTTTTGCGGTGTAGACTTCGCCGTCCATTGTATGTACATCGTGGAAGCCGTCGGGTTCGAGTACGTGTGCATTTGTTATGATGAAGCCATCCTCGGAGATAACTATTCCCGAGCCTGTACCTGTTGGAGTTTTACGTGCAGCCGAATCGTAGGCGTATATCTCGACTATTGACGGCTTTACGGCAGCGGCAGCACCTTCGATAGTGTATCTGCCGTCCTCGTCCTTGAAATTGGAGAGGTCGTTTGCACCTTCGGGCTTTTGCTCACGATAAAGTACTACTGCTCTGTCCGCACCTGTTCTTCTCAGTGCCTTGTCTGCGTTGAGTATGTCGGAAATTATGCCGTATACTGCAAGTCCGACGGTCACAAGCAGCAGAAATACGAACAGAAATACAATGGAGCGCTCACGTCTGATGCGGCTCTTGTGTTCGGCGGCAAGCTGTGCCTCACGCATTTTTTCAGCGTTTCTCTTGTCTGCATCGTCGAAGCCTATAGGTTCGTACATAAAAGCGTCATATACAGGCACTCTTACCTCTTTTATCTTGTCTTCCTGCGGAGCTGATTTCTCTTCGGCAGGCTTTTCATGCTTTGGAATGTAGCTTTTCTGCGGCGGTTCATCCGCAGAAGGATTGTGTGTGACGGTAAAAAGTTCGTCGCGATCGTTCATATGTTATCCTTTCTATTTTGCGGCTTTTCCGTTTTTGGTCTTTTCCGGAACACGAGGATCATAAGGGATCTGTATCTGGAATTCTGTATATTCACCGTAAACGCTCTTAACAACTATATGGCCGTTATGAAGGTGAACTATCTTGCGTGAGATAGAAAGTCCGAGACCGAGTCCCGTAGTGTCCTTGCCTCGGCTTGAATCGGTCTTGTAGAAGCGGTCGAATACCTGCTGTATCTCTGAGTTCTGAAGACCTTCGCCCGTATTCTTGATACCTATGATATTCAGTCCGTCGTTCTGTTCAAAGCGGAAGGAGAGAGTTCCTCCTTCGTTCACGAACTTTACAGCGTTCTCAACGAGGTTGTAGATGACCTGCTGCATGAGGTCGGGATCGACTACTGCGTTCATTCTGCCGCTTCCGAGTCCTTCAACTTCAAGGTGCTTGTCGTCTATCTTCTTCTCGAACATGAAGACAGTCTGTATAACAAGGTCGGTTATGTTTGTGTTTACGAAGTTAGGGGACATGGTACCCGATTCAAAACGTGTCATATTGAGCATCGAGCTTATGAGTATCCTGAGTCGCTTTATCTCTTTTGATACGAGTATAAGATACTCGTTCTGCTTGGTCTTCTTGATAGTGCCGTCGAGGATACCGTCGACAAAACCGCCGATAGTGGTCATAGGAGTTCTAAGCTCGTGGGATACGTTTGCGATGAAGGTCTTGCTGGTCTCGTCACTTTTTGCAACGTTTGCGGCAAGAGCGTTTACTCTGTCGGCAATGTCCTTCATATCGCCCGGAAGCTCGGAATGTATCTTCTCGGAGAAGTCTCCCTTTGCGTACTGTTCGGTTATCCTGAGGAAATTGGTCTCATAGCTGATATACTTCTTTATCCTTCGCTTCAGCAGCAGGTAAGTGATGTAGATGCCGATAATTGCGAAAACTGCGTAAAACAGAGTTATCTCGGCAGTAAATGTATTGATGTCCTTTGGATCTCCGTAGATGACCGTGTAGCATTTAACGGGGGACAGTACACCGGATTTAAGAAATGTGACCGCTCCGTATACAGTCTGCGGACCGCTGCTGGAGTAGTTCGTACTGTTGAGTTCGAGTATCTCGTCATCTTTATCGATAGTTTCCTTCATATTGTCCGGCAGTTTCTGTCCGTTTTCTGCGTTGTCGGGAGAAATGATGCAGGTACCCTCGGAGTCGTAGAGATAGATGCTTAGATCGTACTGTTCCGAGAAGGCCATGTGCATTCTTCTTACGATATCGTTGTCTGCGCTTCCCGTAGAATTGTATTCTTCCTTTACACAGCTCATGAACAGATCGCCTACCGAGCGGAGTTCATTGAGCTTTGAGCGTTTATAGAACGCAGAGGATATCGTTACCATGACAAAACCCGTGATGAGAAGCATTATCACGGCTATTATCAGGGCATAGCGGAAAAGCAGGTAATATGAGCTGTTTTTGCTGTTCATGGTATATCACCTCATATAAGGGCATTTCTAAAGATCCGCTTT
>CADBQF010000033.1 GCA_902796705.1 Ruminococcus flavefaciens | reverse complement strand
TTATGCGGCTTCGCCGTTTTTTATTTTTATTTATATATATATGAATTCTGAACTTGCGTATCCTGTCAGACTTCCGTAGCTTATCACATACCAGCCGTTCGTTTCCCCGTTTATCGTCACTGTCGCTTCATTCGGGACTGAACCTATCACCTTGCCGCTCAGCGACGGATATGCTCTCACGTTGAGTCCGCTTCCGTCTGTTATGACTGTTCCCCAACGGACGGCTGACGGCTGGATAAACGGTATCCCGAAATAATCACAGAGCGAACGGACGATATTTCTTGCTATCTCCTCCAGATTATTTTTCAGCCATGCTTCATCTGCGAAATTATCATGATAGCCAAGCTCGCACAGCACAGCGACTGCTTTCGTTTCAAGCACCTCTCCGAGCGAATATGTCGGGACTGCCCTTACCTTATCCGGAAGAGGATATATGCTTTTGAGATCGTTCGCTATGATGTTCGCAAGGCATTCACTGTCCTGACTCTTTGGTGCGAAATATATATCTATCCCCCTCAGCCTGCCGGAAAGCTGCTCCGGGGCTGCATTGGAGTGAAGTGCAAGATGCACGTCATAGTACGAAGAATTTGAATCCTTTATAGCTCCCTGAACGTTCCTGTCCGGATCGTTGCGGACGAAGACTATACCGCACGAACGCAGATACGGCTCTACCCTGTCAGCAAGGAGATTCATGTAAAGCTCCTCGTTGCCGTCGGTGGCGTATGCGTTCCATTCCTGGGTAGACGGACTTAAAAAGACCTTTGGCATAGATATCTTCCTTTCATTGGATTGAGAGAACTCTCATGATATCATATGCCAGAGGCCTTATTTTTGTTATTCTCCGCACTTATGGATAACTTTAGCAGGACAGGCTTCCATGCAGACACCGCAGCCGGTGCATTTCTCATAGTCTATGGAAGCGTGGAAGTCGGTGACTGTTATCGCACCGGACGGGCATTTTTTCTCGCAGATCTTACAGCCGATACAGCCGTTCTTGCAGTTTGCCTTTGTGACTTTTCCGTTGTCGGCTGACGAGCAGAGAACGTCGATATTCTTAGCGAGCGGCTTTATTTCGATGAGGTGGTTCGGACAGACTGCCGCACACTGACCGCACGCACCGCAGAGCGTGGGGATTACTTTTGCGACTCCGTTCACGACCTTAATGGCATCATGTTCGCAGACGCTCACGCAGTCTCCCAAACCGATACAGCCGTATTTGCACAGACCGTTTCCGGCATAGAAACGCTTTACAGCCTTGCAGGACTGCACACCGTCGAAATTGAACTGTGTCGATGTGGCATCGCAGTTTCCGCTGCAATGGACTACAGCCGTCATTCTGACTACATCAGCGGCAGCCGTTCCGAGTATCTCTGCGATCTTTCCGGCAGCGTCAGCACCTCCCGGACGGCAGAGGTTCGTTGCAGCACCGTTATTCACGATAGCGGAAGCATAATCCGCACAGCCGGCAAATCCGCACGCTCCGCAGTTTGCCTGCGGGAGTGCATCGCTTATCTTTTCTATCCTCTCGTCAACTTCAACGTGGAAGACCTTTGCTGCTGCCGTGAGGAGAACTCCGGCAAGAAGTCCGCACACGCCGAGTATGACTACAGGTATCACATATGTCATGCAAACACCTCCTTAACCGAACAGTCCGGTAAATCCCATGAAGCTTACCGAGACTATCGATGCGGCGATGAGCGTTGCAGGGACTCCCTTGAAAGTTTCGGGGATATCTGCATATTCGAGCTTCTTGCGGACTCCGGAGAATATCACGAGAGCGAGCATGAAGCCGAGTCCTGCTCCGAGTGCGTTCGTTATCGATTTTATGAAGCTGTAGCTGTTGTCTATGTTGAGTACGGTAACGCCGAGAACGGCACAGTTCGTTGTTATGAGCGGAAGATATACACCGAGCGACTTGTACAGCGACGGCACGCTCTTTTTCAGTATAGTCTCAACGAGCTGAACGAAGAGTGCTATGACGAGTATGAATACGACCGTATCGAAGTATTCAAGCTCATTCGGTACGAGGATACCGTGATGTATCGGATATGTAACTGCTGCCGCACACATCATGACGAATGTTACGGCAAGTCCCATTCCGGCTGCACTGTCGAGTTTCTTCGATACGCCGAGGAACGGGCATATTCCCATGAACTTTGACAGCACGAAGTTATCAGTGAGCATTGCAGCAAGGAGTATCACTAAGAGGTCTTTCACTGACATTCACCACCCTTTCCGCAGTTTTCGGCATTCGGACAGCCTTTGCAGCCGAGTTCGGCAGGCGGCTTCTTGTTCGAGAGCTTGTTGACTGCTGCTATTATCATGCCGAGCGTGAAGAATCCTCCTGCCGGCATTATGAAGAGGAGCATCGGGTTCTCGCTGAGTACGGGGATAGTCATTCCGAGCCATTTGCCCGTTCCGAGTATCTCACGGACTGAACCCATGCAGAAGAGGGCGAGCGTGAAGCCTATTCCCATTCCTATCGCATCGGCAGCGGAAGCGAGTATTCCGTTCTTGCTTGCGAACATCTCCGCACGGCCGAAGATGATGCAGTTTACCGTTATGAGCGTCAGATAGATTCCGAGGCTGTCGTAGAGGTCGGGGAAGAATCCTTCAAGCAGGAATCCTATGAGCGTTACGAAGCTTGCGATTATTACGATGAATGCCGGTATCCTGACTTTGTCCGGTATCACCTTCCTGAGAGCGGATATCACTATATTCGAGCCGAGAAGAACGAACGTCGTTGCAAGTCCCATGCCTATGCCGTTCATAGCCTGAGTCGTCACGGCAAGAGTCGGACACATTCCGAGGAGCATCACGAGCGTCGGATTCTCCTTGATGATGCCTTTTGTAAGCTCTTTGCCGAGGGATATCTTATTTTCCGCCATTGAGTATCGCCTCCTTGTTATCGTTGTATACTCTGAGAGCAGTCTCCTCTGCGTGCTTCATGCCTTTTGAGGAGAATGTCGCACCGCTTATAGCGTCGTATCCTGCTTCGGGATCAGTCTCACCAATGAACTGCTCGCAGAAGGACTTCTCGTCCCTTACCTTTGAGCCGAGTCCGGGAGTTTCTCCGAGAGATACGAATGATATGCCGCATATCGCACCGTTCTGGTCGATGCCGATGAGGACGTTTATGCCGCCTTTTGAGTAGCCGTCGGTGCATACCTGAATGGCAGTCCTTCCGTCGGGAGTTACGGCTATGGCTTCTACCTCGCTGTTGCCGAAGTTGTCG
>CADBQF010000032.1 GCA_902796705.1 Ruminococcus flavefaciens | reverse complement strand
CTGCCCGCATTGAGCTTGAACGTCAGAGGGAAGATATTTCGAGGCTCCGTGCTGAGGCTGCCGCTCACGAGGAGGCTGTCCGCAGGGAAAAGGAGGAGCTTGAACGCTTCAAGGCTGACGAGCTCGAAAAGGCGAGACAGCGTGCAATGACTATCATCGAGCAGACAAAGGCGGAGTCCAACGAGCTGCTTGACGAGCTCGACAGGCTGCGTAAGGAGAAGGACAAAAAGGACTTCAGCGAGAACGTTTCCGGCATGAAATCGCGTACAAAGCAGAGCTTCAACAAGATGTACGACACCGCAAATCCCGTTGCCAAGCAGGATCCCAACGCTGACTACAAGCTGCCGAGGAAGCTCCGCAGGGGAGACACGGTCTACGTCGTTGACCTCCAGCGGAAGGGCATAATCTCCGGCGACCCGGACGGCAGCGAGTTCGTTTACGTTCAGATGGGCGTCATGAAGACGAAGATGAATATTTCCCGGCTGAGACTGGAGGAGCCCGATAAGGTGACATACTCCGGCAAGCCCGCAAAACCGGCACGAAAAATGAACAAGGTCGGTGTAAAGGCTGAACGCAGGGGCAAAATGGAGCTCGATATCCGCGGCTGTGCCTGTGACGACGGCGTTTACCAGCTCGACCAGTTCATAGATCAGGCGGTGATGTCGAATATCTCCACGATATACATTATCCACGGCAAGGGTACCGGACTGCTCAGAAAGGCAGTCCAGCAGCGATTGAAGACGCACCCGTCCATAAAGAGCTTCCGTCTCGGAGTATACGGCGAGGGCGAGGACGGCGTTACGGTCGCGGAGCTGAAATAAAGGGGAGGATAAATCCCGTCCGAACTTAGTTCGGAGGCTTTGTGATAAAGTACAGCTGCAAGGGGACGCCTTCTCTTGCAAGGCGTCCCCTCTGCGAAAACAGTCCACCGGACTGTTTTCGCATTCACCCCTTGCGAGGCGCTTTGTTTAGTTTCGCTTTCCTTTAAAAGCTGTGGAAAGCGACCAGAGGCAGCGCCGTTACTGAATTTCGTTTGTTTCTGTTTATTACATCATGATTATAAGGGGCAGATAATGATAAGGAAAATAAGGGAGGCTTACGGCAGAAGACCCGGTCTTACGGCTATATTGCTTCTGACCGGAGCTTTTGTCTTTATCATCGCATTTGACCTGCTGATAGTGAACCGCGGGGGCGTCTGGGGCTCGACCTTAGACTGGGACTGTCAGCATTTTGCGATACCCGAATACCTCAGAATGAGGTTCTTCGAGACAAAAGACAAGTATCCGGACTTCGCCTTTCAGCTCGGTGGAGGACAGAATATCTACAATTTCGCCTACTACGGCATAGCAAATCCACTGTACATTCCGGCTTATTTCATGCCGGGAATGAGCATGGCTCTGTACATACAGCTCCTCAGCATCGCGGAGGTCCTTGTCTCGTCAATAATGATATTCTTCCTGTTCAGGAAGCATCTCAGCGGCGGGATACCGCTTGTGCTCGCGCTGATGTTCCTGTTTGCGGGACCCGTGATACTCCACAGCCACAGGCACATAATGTTCGTGAACTACTACCCGTTCCTGCTCGGACTTTTCTTCACCGTCAGGGGACGCGACAGCGTTGTCAGGCTCGCACTGGTCTCGCTGCTGACCTATTGCATAATGTGTACGAGCTACTACTACAGCGTGGGCTCGTTTGCCGCAGTTGGACTGTACATGATATTCCTGTGCCTCGAGGAAGAACCGGAGATCGGCTTCAAGGGCATCGTTTCGAGGATCTGGAAGAAGATACTTTTCGCCTTCATAGGCTGCGTATGTGCAGCGCGTATATGGCTGCCGTCGCTTGCGGCGATAGTTCACGGCAGAGCTTCGACCTCCGTGAGCGTTTCGATAAAGGAGCTGATAGTTCCCACGCTCAACCTCGGCACGATACTCTACGGTGCCTACTCGGCAGGTCTGACCAGCATAGTGGTTGTGTCAGTCATCGCACTTGTTAGAAGGGGAACGCGTTCCGAGCGCTTCCTTTCGGGAGTTCTTGCGGTAAGCGTACTTTTCCCGGGAGTTGCCTACATCTTCAACGGCACGATGTACGTTGACGGAAAGGCTTTCATACCGTTCATACCGCTGATGCTGATAGTCTGCGGCAGGTTCTTCGCACGTTACCTCGAGGGCAAGGTCAATGTCAGACCGGTCTTGTGGGTGTTTATTGCTGTTATGGCGCTTTCGTTCGCGGACGGCGGCTACAACCGTATGCAGACCGCTTTTGCGGCAGCCGATACTGTCCTGATATTCACAGCGATGAGGATATGCACGAAGAAGAACAAAAGGCAGATATTGCTGGTTCTGACGGCGGTTATTTCGTTTGCGGTGAGCATATCGCTGTGCTTCATGGACCCGCTTATGAAGAAAAAGGACCTCGACGAGATGTACAGCAGCGTTCCGCGTGAGCTTGCGGAGGACGTTCTCGACGGCGATGAGGGTATATACCGATTTGCGGAGGGCAGCACCAGTGAGAACACCGTGAACATGGTCTACAGGACGGATTACCTTACGACTAACATCTACTCCTCGCTATCGAACCCGTATTTCCGCGATTTCCGCTTCTATTCTTCGGGCAGCGAGATAGGTACGCGCAACAATGCGGTACACCTCCAGCCGCTCAATATAGTTTTCAACACGTTCATGGGCTGCCGGTACAGGCTCACGAAGAACGACCCCGACCTCTACGGCGAAACGCTGGTCGCCTCCGACGGTGACTACAGGGTCATGAAAAACCCGAACGCTCTGCCGATAGGCTTTGCCTGCGGGGACGTAATGTCGAAGGACAGGTTCATGCGTTTGCAGTATGAGCTCCAGCAGGAGGCGCTGCTCACGAACATCATCGTGCCGCGTAAATTCGATTCTGAGGGCGTCAAGCCCGACAGGACCAAGAGGCTCGATATCGACTTCAACGACCTCACGGACTATGACGGTATCACGCTGAAAAACCGTCTTTTCACAATCAACAGCAAGAAGAAGGTGAAGGCGAGGGTCGAGCTCGATGAGCCGGTCGTGGACAAGGTGCTGATAGTTACGGCTTTTGCGGACAACCGCATCGGCGACATTGCTTATCAGTCCGACGTCATACTCAAAATAAACGGCGTCAGCAACAAGCTCACGGACCCCAAGTGGAAGTACAACAATAGCAACTATGTTTTCTCCTATATCATCTCGTCCGATGAGCCTGTAACGGGACTTGACATGGAATTTTCTCCCGGCTACTATAATATTTCCGGCTTTGAGGCATACACTATGGAAGGATCCGTGATAACCGGTGCAGCCTCCAACAAGGACGCCCTCATCATCGACAGCGGCGACCCGGTAGGGGACAGCATTTCCGGCAATATCAACGTCAGCAGGGACGGCTGGTTCTGCTTCACGATACCCTACGACAAGGGCTTCCGCATAAAGGTGGACGGCGAGGAGGTCGATTACTACAGGACTGACCTTGCATTCATAGGCTTCCCGATATCCGCCGGTGAGCACAGGGTCGAGCTCGAATATATCGCTCCCATGCACAAGGAGGGCGCCTATATCTCGCTCGGAGGCGTTATCGCTGCCGTACTGCTGCTCATCGTGTTCGGCATTACCGGACGCGGAAAAGAAAATGTGAAGGATTTGAATAAAACCCTTGACATTGACGGCAAAATATGATAAAATAAGACAAGTTGCAAAAGAAGCTTCGGTTTCAAAGCAAGACCGCCGGCTGCCGTTCATCAGAGAGCGCAATCCAGAGCCGGCTGGCAACTTCTGTTGCCTTATTGATTCGGCTGAGTCCGATACGTTTTTATAAGTTTAAGCTTGTGAAAGGTCAATAAGAGTAGTAAAAGGTATCTTTGCTTATATAGACTCTGAAATGTGAAGTATCAGCGAACGCCGCTGTATTCATGCACGCACAGGCATATGTCTGTACGTGTATTTTTTTGAGGTGTGTTATGGAAAACAAATTAAAGCTCTACGGATTCAATAATCTGACAAAATCTCTCAGCTTCAATATATACGATGTCTGTTATGCCAAGACTCCGAAGGCACAGCTTGATTATATTGCATACGTTGACGAAGCGTATAACTCGAAAAGGATAACGGATATCATGACTCATCTTACAGAGATGATCGGAGCTCAGGTGCTGAGTATTTCCCGTCAGGACTATGATCCGCAGGGAGCTTCCGCAACGTTCCTCATTGCAGATGATACCATGATACCTGCATCTGGCAGCGAGACAGTCGCTCATCTCGACAAGAGCCATGTAACTGTCCATACGTATCCGGAATATCACCCGGATACGAGCATAGCTACTTTCAGAGTGGATATCGATGTTGCTACCTGCGGAAAGATAACGCCGCTCACAGCTCTTGATTATCTCATAAGCAGCTTCGATTCTGACATAATAACAATGGATTACCGTGTAAGAGGCTTTACACGCAATCTCGACGGCGAAAAGCTTTTTATCGACCATGACATAACGTCGATACAGAATTATATCGATCAGTCGCTCCTTGACAAGTATGATGCTGTTGATATCAACGTATATCAGGCTAATATGTTCCATACAAAAATGCTGATCAAGGAGCTTGACCTCCAGAATTATCTCTTCAATACAGATGTAAATGAACTGTCGCCAAGAAGAAGGCTGGAGATAACGAATGCCCTCCAGAGGGAAATGATCGAAATATTCAGCGGAAGGAACGTGTTTGGCAATGGCTGAACTCTCTCAGGTGAATGCACCTATATATGAAGCTCTCAGGAAGTTCAGAAGAATGAGAGTCGTCCCGTTCGATGTTCCGGGACATAAAAGGGGCAGGGGAAATATGGAGCTTACGGAGTTCCTCGGAGAAGACTGCATGAGCGTTGATGTAAATTCCATGAAGCCGCTCGATAATCTCTGCCACCCGGTATCTGTCATAAAAGATGCCGAAATGCTTGCAGCACAGGCTTTCGGAGCAGCTAACGCATTCTTTATGGTCGGAGGAACTACTTCGGCTGTCCAGAGCATGATACTCTACGCCTGCAAGAGCGGCGATAAGATAATCATGCCGAGGAATGTCCACAGAAGTGCCATAAACGCACTTATCCTCTGTGATGCCGTTCCGGTGTATGTCAATCCGGACGTGAACAAACAGCTCGGCATCGCACTTGGAATGTCGGTCGCTCAGGTGGAGCAGGCGATAAAGGACAATCCCGATGCAAAGGCTATCCTCATAAACAATCCGACATATTACGGCATATGCTCCGATCTGAAAAAGATAACGGAGATCGCACACGCACACGGTATGCTCGTGCTTGTTGACGAGGCTCACGGAACGCATTTCTACTTCGGTGAGAATTTTCCGGTGACAGCAATGGCTGCCGGTGCTGATATCGCATCTGTAAGTATGCACAAATCAGGAGGAAGCCTTACACAGAGTTCCTTCCTTCTCATGGGAAAGAACGTCAACGCCGACTATATGCGTCAGGTGATAAATCTCACCCAGACGACAAGTGCATCGTATCTGCTCCTTTCAAGTCTTGATATATCGAGGAAAAGACTTGCCCTCAGCGGACGTGAGATATTTGCACAGACGGTCGAAATGGCTGAATACGCCCGTGAGGAGATAAACGGGATAGGCGGATACTACGCTTATTCAAGGGAACTTATAAACGGCGACAGCATCTATGACTTTGACGTGTCGAAACTCTCCGTGTATACGCTCCCGATAGGACTTGCCGGCATAGAGGTCTATGACCTGCTCCGTGACGAGTACGATATCCAGATAGAATTCGGAGATATCGGAAATATCCTCGCATATATCTCTGTAGGCGACAGAAAGCGGGATATCGAGCGTCTTATCAGTGCTTTGTCGGAGATAAAAAGACGCTTCGGAAAGAGCGGTGCGGAGCTTCTCACGCAGGAGTATATAACTCCGATAGTTGCCGAGACTCCGAGAAGAGCTTTCTACGCTGACAAGGTATCTGTACCGCTTGACGAGTCAGCCGGAAAGGTATGCACGGAGTTCGTTATGTGCTATCCGCCGGGAATACCGATACTTGCTCCGGGAGAACTGATCACTCCGGAGATAATAGAATATATAAAATATGCAAAAGAAAAAGGCTGCCAGATGACAGGTACGGAAGATATAAATATCGAACACCTGAATATTCTTGCAGATTGAAGGAGTTATTTTTTATGGATAAAAAAATAGGTATGAAAATGAACGTCTGCATGGGAGTGACACTGAGCTTTTTCCTTTCCCTCGTGGGAAATCTCACATCAGGTCATTTTACGCCGGTCGGTTTTTTAGTGAGCTTCCTTGCAAGCACTGTCATAAGCATCATCATCGGAATGATCGTACCTGTTAAGAAAGTATGCGACAGTGTCGTCGAAAAGACAGCCTCTGATAAGAGCGGCTTGATAAAGGGCTGCATAAGCAGTGTAGTCTCAGATGTGATCTATACGCCGGTCATCACTCTATCGATGATACTCCTTGCGAGAAAAATGGCATCGTCACACGGTGGCTCGCTCCCGCCGTTCATCGTTATGTACATCAAGTCACTGGTGATAAGCATGATCGTTGCTTTCGTTATAATATCTATAGTAACACCGGTCTTCATAAAGCACTTCACAAAGGGTATGAACGGCAGACCGGATCAGAAATGAATGGAGTGAGTATACATGGAACTTTGGTTCACAGAACGCCACACACCAAACGTAAAATTTTCAATTAAGGTAGACCGTCAGCTCTACAGCGGCAACAGCGAGTTCCAGAGGATCGATATATTCGATTCAAAGGAGTTCGGCAGGTTCCTTACGCTCGACGGATATATGATGCTTACAGAAAAGGACGAATTTATTTACCATGAGATGATAACACACGTTCCTATGGCAGTCCACCCGTCACCGAAAAACGTTCTTGTCATTGGAGCAGGCGACGGCGGAGTTGTACGTGAACTTACACGCTATGACTGTGTTGAGAATATCGATCTCGTGGAGATAGATGAGCTTGTCGTTGAAGTCAGCAAGCAGTATCTCCCGACGACAGCGTGCCGCTTTGATGATCCGAGAGTACACATATTCTATGAGGACGGAGTGAAATATATCCGCCGCTGTGAGGACAGGTACGATGTCATCATCGTCGATTCGACCGATCCTTTCGGGCCGGGCGAAGGACTTTTCACAAAGGAATTCTACGGGAGCTGCTTCAAGGCACTTCACGAAGACGGCATCATGGTCAATCAGCATGAAAGCCCGTTCTACGATGAGGACGCAGCCGCAATGCAGCGGTCGCACAAGCGTATCGTCGAGAGCTTCCCGATAAGCAAGGTCTATCAGGCTCATATACCGACATATCCGTCAGGACACTGGCTGTTCGGATTTGCCTCTAAGAAATATCACCCGACGAACGACTACAATCCGACAAGGTGGAATCTTCTCGGACTTAAAACACGCTACTACAATGCACGGCTCCACACAGGAGCATTCGCACTGCCAAATTACGTTGAGGAGCTGCTGAGAGATGTTGAATAAGAATATACAGAATTTTATCGCCTGCGACAGCGAATACGAAAATTCAAAGATCGTGCTGTTCGGAGCAGGATTTGACGGAACGACGAGTTTCCGTCCGGGAACGAGATTCGCTCCGTCAGCTATAAGGAACGAGAGTTTCGGCATAGAGACTTTCAGTCCGTATCAGAACAGGGATATGCTCGACTATGATTATTTCGACAGCGGAGACCTTGAACTCCCGTTCGGAAGCGTCACAAGGAGGATTGCCGATATATCCATGAGAGCAGACACGATACTCACCGACGGAAAGATACCTTTCATGATCGG
>CADBQF010000031.1 GCA_902796705.1 Ruminococcus flavefaciens | reverse complement strand
GTCCCGTCAGGGGAAATTTTACGCTGAAAGTTTTAGGAAAGGAGTTTGAGGAAGAACCCTTTTTCAAAAGGGTTTTCCTCATAATAGACATACGTACCAGTATGAATAGTAACCTGACTGATTCAGGTCATTTTATTCGTTATCGTGAAAATCGTGTTTGGGTTTGGTATTTATCAGGAGGACATTTTCGCTTTCTGCACCTGTTACGGCAGAAGCGGCGAGCTTATCGGTAGAGCTGCCGGTCGAGACTTCAAACCATGTTCTGTCGTCCTTAAACCAGACGGACTGTGAGAATTCGAGAGAATCCGAGACAGTTTTTCCGAACATGAGTCCATAAACGAAAGCGTCCTGCAATTTGAAGTCATAGTCTGTCAGCACGCTGTCGTTATAGCCGACAACGGCACTTGCACCGCACTGCATGAGGATATCAGCGAGCTTGTCGTACTTATAGCTGTTGCACATTCCGAGCCAGATGATCGCACCGCTTAGCTGGTCTTTGGAGTAATTGTTCATAAAGAAATCCGGTTTTATGAGCCAGTATTTATTACCGTCAGGTTCTATGAGTGAACAGAGGTCATCTTTTTTATCCTGATAGCGTTCGGAATTGAATAATTCCCTTGTAACGATGAGGGGTTCATCTTTGCGGATAATGCCGTGTTCCTCTATAAAAACGAGATCATACCCCTCAATGCCGGTAAGAAAATCGCTGACGGAGCAGTTGTCGTCGATATCAGTGGTGAGGTACTGCTTGTCCCAGAGTTCCTTGTATTTCTGGCATATATCCGAATATTTTTCCGGAAGTCCGATCATATACTTAGCTTTCAGATCAAGAGCAGCCACATCTTCTTCAAAGAAGGGGTAATTATCGTCATCGAAATAGATCGTACCGTTTGTCTGACCGGGAAGACCGGAATCGAGCCAATAGGTAACATAGCTCTCATCAGATGTTCCGGAAATACCGTCAGTGAATTCAGAGAGCATGATACCTCCGTCGAAACCGTCATCATAGCTGAACCAGACAACTCCGGAAGATTCGTCATAGAAGATAGAATTCTTATCGATCTTTCCGTCATTTTCGAGATCGATGAGGGCGTTTATCATCTTGTCTTTTTTCTCTGAAATGGGCAGCGAGCTGAAACCTTCCTCACCTGTGATACCGGTAAGGACGGAATCGACAGCCGAATATCTGTCTTTTTTTTCACTTTTTCCGGGAGTATCGCCGCCGCTGTCATTTCCGCTGTAGACGAGGAGGAAGATTATACCGCCTGCCGCAGCAAGTACAAGTACGATTAGTATAACGAGGAGTATCCTCATAGTTTTGCTGCTGCCGGAAGAAGCTTTTCTTCCCTGTGCAGAGAATACCGGTTCAGGCTGTACGAAAACGGCTGCCTGCGGAGCAGAGTACAGTGGTGAACCGCATCTCATGCAGTTTTCAGAATTATTATCATTATCAAGTCCGCAGTTAGGACATAGCATATATTCAACTCCTTGCATCAATGAGATAAAAGTCTATATGGATATTATACGACATTTTTCACTAAAAATCAATAGATATAAGAAAAATTTACCAAAAAAATTCTCCCCTGCGATGCAAGGGAGAAAAATGCTTATTTAAGGTCGTTGACGAGCTTTTCAAATCTCTTCATTGCTTCGACTGTCCTCTGTCTGTCACCGAAAGCTGTGAGTCTGAACCAGCCCTCGCCGTTTTTGCCGAAACCTGCACCGGGAGTGCCTACAACAGCTATCTTCTGGAGCATGAGGTCGAAGAATTCCCAGCTTCCCATACCGTTCGGGCATTTGAACCATATATACGGGGAATTGATGCCGCCCGTGAACTTTATTCCGAGCTTTGTCATCGTATCGGAGATGATGCGTGCATTTTCCTGATAGTAGGCGATATTCTCATGTACCTGCTTCATGCCTTCTTCAGTGAAAACGGCAGCAGCAGCACACTGTACAGGGTATGAGACACCGTTGAACTTGCTTCCCTGTCTTCTTCCCCAGAGCTGGCTGACTGAAACTTCCGTGCCGTCAGAAGCCTTTACGGTGAGAGCGTCAGGAATGACAGTATATCCGCATCTCATGCCTGTGAAACCGGCGGTTTTCGAGAGCGAACACATTTCTATCGCAACATCTTTAGCACCCTCTATGCAGAAGATGCTTCTCGGTATATCGGGATCGGTGATGAAAGCTTCATATGCTGAATCGTAAATTATAACAGCATCATTTTCCTTAGCATAAGATATCCATTCCCTGAGCTGATCGGCGGTATACACCGAGCCGGTCGGATTATTGGGCGAGCAGAGATATATGATATCAGCATGAACGGAATGATCCGGCATAGCAGCGAATCCGTTCTCCTCATTTGAATCGGCATAGATGATCTTTCTGCCGCTCATGAGGTTTGAGTCAACATAGACCGGATAAGCCGGATCGGTGACGAGTATCACATTGTCATCACCGAAGATATCGACTATATTTCCGCAGTCGCTTTTAGCACCGTCGTTTATGCGTATCTCCGACGGAGAAACATCAGCACCGAAGCTTTTGTAGTAGCGTGATACAGCGCCTTTCAGGAAATCATAGCCTGTACCGCTGTCCTCATAGCCCTTGAAAGTCTCCTTGACGCCCATTTCGTCGCAGCCTTTTTTCATGGCATCGATCACAGCCGGAGCGATAGGGAGCGTAACATCGCCTATGCCCATTCTGATGATATCAGCGTCAGGGGAAGCTTCCTTGAAAGCCCTGATCTTTTTTGCTATATTTATGAATAGATAATTCTTTTCCAGTTTAAGGAAATTTTCGTTTAACTGCGGCATACTGCACACTCCTTTTTCTCGTTGAGGAATTCATCTGAAACTTCGCCGGAGAAGACATATTCAGCTTCTCCTGTCATCATGACCGTACCGTCTGAGCGGTATGTTATACGCAGATCGCCTCCACGCAGGTGAACGAGGACTTCCTCGTCATAGCTGCAAATACCGTTGAGTACAGCAGCAACTACAGTGGCACACGTTCCCGTACCGCAGGCGAAAGTTTCGCCGCTTCCACGTTCCCACACTCTCATACTGAGAGTATGACTGTCGATGACTTCAGCAAATTCGGTATTGACACGGGCAGGGAAAAGCTCATGTTCTTCAAAATGCGGGCCTATTTTTTCAAGGTCAAGGCTGCCGATATCCTCTGTGAATATGACAGCATGAGGATTTCCCATAGATACGCAGGTGATGTTCCATGTCTTTCCGCAGACTTCCACCGGCTGACTGATGAAGCGGTCAAGAGTGCTTCTGACCGGTATATCTTCCGGAACGAGTATCGCCTTTCCCATATCTACCTGAACGAGAGATACCTTACCGTTTTCGGTAAAGAGTTTAAGGTGTTTTATGCCTGAATTTGTTTCAAGAGTTATGTCAGTTTTTTCTGTCATGTGCATATCGTAAACATATTTTCCGATGCAGCGTGCAGCATTTCCGCACATCATAGCTTCCGAGCCGTCAGCGTTGAATATCCTCATACGGAAATCCGCCTTGTCTGAGGGCATGATGAGGACAAGTCCGTCAGAGCCGATACCTTTATGGCGGTCACTGAGGACAACGGAGACCTTTTCCGGTTCGCTTACATTTTCCTCGAAGCAGTTTACGTAGATATAGTCATTGCCTATACCGTGCATTTTAGAAAATTTCATATTATTCTCCCAACTGTGACTCACGGGAGAGCAGTAATAACTGACAGAGCATATCAAAGCTGACACGATACGCTCTACACGTATATTATATATTATCCTTTTTGAAAAATCAAGTATTTTTAGAAAATATGAGTCATGAAACCGGCGGATAGAATTTAATAAGCGTTTCCACGAGCATCTCCGGAATGAACTGATAATGTTCCGAATCGGGATATATCTTGCATTCGGCATCTTTCACGCCGTATCCCTCAAGGCGTTCCATGAAGTGCTGAATACCGGTGAGAGTGGAATCATTTTCGCCGTAGTATTCCTCGTAGACAGGATCTTCATCAGCACCGCCGCAGACGAACAGATGCTTGTCGAAAGAGTCGTTCCTGTCAAAATAATAATACTCATGCCTGAATGATTCTCCGTCAGTATACGGAAGAAATCCCGGCGACCAGAAAGCCGGACTTCCGATTATATAATTCTTGAACGGCTGATTCTCATATTTATCTGAATTGAATGCGGCATAGTGAGCGAAAGTTCCTCCGAGCGAATGGCCGTAAAGCGTTGAATCGCTGAAATCTATATTATATTCCTCACCGAGATACGGCATGAGGTCATTTGTGATAAAGTCAAGGAATCCCTCACAGTTTTCGCAGAGATACTTTGTCCTGTTGTCATCGTCCATGCCGTCCATAGAATAATCAAAGCCGATGCTCACAAGAATGACATCAGAAGCCTTTCCGTCCTCCATAGCCTGACGCATGGCAGGGCAGTTGTTGAATCTCCACACTCCGTCAGTGAGGACATAAGCCGGATATGTTTCAGAAGCATCAAAATCAGGCGGAAGCGTTACGTGAACGACAAAATTCGTATCGAGCTGTTCGTCATAGATATTGTATTCCTTTACATAAGGAGCGATCTTCTCAACTTCGTCAACATCTATCTCCCACACAGGGATATCGTGATTACCGTATATATTCGCATAGTAAAGGTCAGCACTTCCTTCCGCTGCACGGACATAGGAGTTATCCCTGACAGCCTGCCAGATCTTCAGATTATTTTCAACGAACTTATCCTTGTCTTTCTCATCGATCATACCGTTATTTATATAGCTTTCAGCTATTTTGGCGATATAATCCCTTATATCGTCATCATCGTTCAGAACCCATTTTTCATATTGAGAGCTGAGTGCATCTGCCTCCTCCTGTGTGATCTCATTTCCCTCCTCGTCAAAGCTGACCAGCTCTCCGTCACGCTCTGATGTAAATATATTAGGAGCAGTTTCAAATTCCACCGGACTGCCGTCATAATCCAGCGGCGGCAGAACGGCAAAGTCCACTATTTCGCCGTCAACGAACGCAGAATGAATGATATCCTCCCTGATCTCAGAACAGCTTTCTATCACTTCGGCTATATCCTCATCGGTCATATAATCATCATTGGGGTGATACTCGTGGTAGTGCGTCCAGAAATCAAGATTATACTCCGGCGACCATATCTCCAGAGCAACGCCCTCCTGCGGGATATCAGGCTTTTTCAGAGTATGGTCAGTGACGGTGAGTTCTCCGCATTTTATCATGCTTCGTTCTTTTTCGGTCATATGATTTGTAAGGGAAGTGATATGCGGAGCGTCATTCGTATCAGATACAGGAGAGGCTGAAATATCCCCGGATACAGGTGAGTTTTCTTTATTTCCGCAGGCTGTGCATGATAATATAAGTAAAAGTGCTGCTGCGAGCGATGTGATTTTTTTCATTTTATCATTTCCTTTCTGACACATTTCAGTGTTCATAAATAAGTGATTTTAAGTGCCGGAAAAGACGATTATTCTATGTAAAAAAACAGACTTTTTCAGTCATATGTTTTTGTCAAATATCAACAAAAAGGACGGTCAGTGACCGCCCTTGCTGTAATGCTTATTTATTGAGTTTATCTCCCCACTGTTTCTGGGCAGCGTCCATGAGAGCCTGAACAGCGTCATGATCTTCTGCGATCATCGCCTCAAATTTTTCGGGGTTTTCGGACTGTTCGGAGTGTTCGCCGTTGGGAATGAAATTCAGGGACTTGTCTATCTCCAGTGCAGCCCACATAGCAGAATTATTTATATGCACTTCATAGTGGACTTTTCCGTCCAGAGCAGGCTTTATTACAAGAGTGATATGATCTGCCTTGATGTTGTATTTTTCCTTTGCCTGAGCAGTATCATTGAAATTGACGAGCATAACGCCTGTCGTGAAGTGCAGATAATCCGGGCAGTCAACATCGTATGCAAATTCCTCGTCCTGACAGTAATAGATATTATCACTGCTTTTGCGTGGATCGATCTTCTGCATACCGGAACAGTATTCCTTATACGGCAGATATTTCGTGAATATCCAGCCTATGCTCAAGATCACCCATGCGGCGAATACAACGCATAACAGGACGGCAGCGACTTTGTAGAACTTTCTGATCTTCAATGCACGGTTTACTTTTCTGAAAGACTCATTTTCAGCCGGAACGGGAACAGCTTCTTCCTTTACGGAATCCGACATCTCGAAGAGCTGGCGGCAGTCCTCGCAGCTACGGAGGTGATCTTCGACGAGTTCACGGCTCTCCGGGCTGCAAAGGTCTTCCTTGTAGAGCGGCATCAGGTCAATTATTACATTGCAGTTGGTTTTCATAAGACATTCTCCTTTTTGAGCATCTGGATAAGTTTTTGTTTTGCACGGTAATATGTAACACCTGCCCAGTTTTCGCTTTTTCCGAATATAGTTCCGATATCGGAAAATTTGAGTTCAGCGAAGACTCTGAGCGTGAAGACTTCACGGTATGGTTCTTCGAGCTTATGGAGGAGCTGGTGTATCTTCATAGAGATCTCTGAATCGGCGAGTTTGCTTTCAAAGTCGCTATCGTCGGCAGTTTCACCGACGGTGTCGAGCGGCTCAGCGGAATTCGGCCGCTTTTTCAGGTAGTCATACCAGATATTTTTAGCAATGACGCACAGCCATGTCTTGACGGAGCAGTCGCCCTTGAAGGAATCGGCTTTAGTGACGGCTCTTAGCATGGTGTCCTGAAGGATATCCTTTGCGAGATGCTCGTTCCGGCAAAGGCAGAAAATGAAGCGGTAGAGATCGGCACCGTATTCTTCGTATATTTTATGGAACTCCTGATCCATTTTTTCACCTCCCATATATATAGACGATGATGCCGGGGTTTTATTACAGAAATTTTCAAAAAAATTTTCAGGCAGATCAAACGCAATTATGATTATAACATATAATAAAAATTTTTTAAACCCCAAAAAAGGCAGCAGGAAAGTTATATTATTTAAGCAATATGCGACACAAACATTAAATCAATGAACAAAATCCACAAATTTTGCGAAGTGTATTGTGCATTTTTACGCAATACAGTACAGCAAAATTCGTTTATAATAACAGTTGATTTTCCCTATATATGGTGCTATAATAAATATAGGAAGAACAATTCTTTCACGACATAATTGAAATGAGGTGGTATAAAGCACAATACATCTCATACGCATATAAAATATAAATATTTTTAGGAGGAATGGAAAATGAAAAAGTTGATTTCTTTACTCGCTGCCGGTGTTCTCGGTTTTGCAGCTCTTCCGCTTTCTGCTTCAGCTATAGAGGACGATCCGAATAAGATTTATGGTGTTTATATCCCATGGGACGTATCTGACAGAGATCCTGAGCTTATCGCTGATATCAACGCAAAATATGCCGAGGAAAAAGAGTACTACGGATTCTTATTCGATTACGGTGCATACGGCGATGTAAATGATGACGGTTCTGTTGATGCTGTTGATGCTTGTCTCGTAATGGACTACTACGCAAGAGCTATGTGTAACGGCGGTGAAGATCCTGAGGAACGTGAGTATTTTCTTGAAAAAGCAGATGTTTACGCTGACAAAATGATCGATACAACGGACGCTTCACTCATTCTTGGTATCTACACCTACTACATGAACGTTTCTAAGGACGATGTCCGCACAGAAACAAACGAGATTCTCACTGATATGGGTTGGCTTTAATAACAAAAAAGAGGACTGCTCCGGCAGTCCTTTTTTATTTTACAGAAAAATTTTTATTTTCCCCCTTGACAGCTAATCGAAATTAGCTTATAATATAGCTAACGGGAATTAGCCAAAGGAGTGATATCTTGAACACAAAAAAGAAGAT
>CADBQF010000030.1 GCA_902796705.1 Ruminococcus flavefaciens | reverse complement strand
CTCAGTGAGAAGCGATGTGCAATATTCAATTTTTAGGCATAAAAATAGCGGACAGTGCTTCTGTTATGAAACACCGTCCGCTATTTTCCATTATTCAGTTTTGCTTGTCAACAGGCTTTCTACCGTTTGTTTTAGGGTTTCTACCAACTTTCTGCCAACCTTGACGATAGATTACGATAATTGGCGATAAAGTGGTGATACTATACCATATACGGAGGCAAATTTCAAGTCATGCTGATTCTTTAAGAGCAGGAGCAGATGAACTGTTCTCCCTTGTTATGTTCCTCAGCCAGCGGAACTTCATGTAATGGCGGTAAACTGCCGGTATTTTCACGAATTCGTCAAGAGTGAGTATGACTGCTACCGGGATAACGGGAAGTTTCAGAACGAATGCTCCGATAAGTCCGAGAGGGACGACGACTCCCCACAGCGTTATGACATCGCACATCATGCCGAATCTCGTATCTCCTCCGGCAGGGAATATTCCCACTATGACCGTTGAATTGAGCGAATTTCCTATTATATAATACGACGCAAGGAACATCATATACTTGAGATAATGCTGTGCCTGCGGCTCAAGCGACACCACTTTCAGAACTAAAGGTGTCAGTGCAAGTATCACCAGTCCGGAGGCCGCTCCGGTGATTATCGAGAACCGCACAAAGCTTCCCCCTGCCCTGCGTGCTTTTTCTATCTCGTTCCTGCCGAGCATTCCGCCGATGAGGATACCCACACCGGAAGCTATTCCCCAGCAGAAGCTTGCAATGATGCTTCTTACTATGCTCGCTATGGAATTAGCAGCCGTCGCATCGCTTCCGAGATGTCCCATTATAACGGAATACATCGATACTCCGCCGCCCCAGCCGAGCTGATTTATCAGTATCGGCAGAGTGTATACCCAGTAGTCCCTGTGGATATCAGGGTTTGAAGAGCGTATCAGTTTTTTCAGCCTGAGTGCAGGGCAGAGCTTCCTGATCATAGCAAAAGCCACGAATCCTGTCTCGAATATCCTTGATATGACTGTCGCAAGTGCAGCTCCGGCGATGCCCATTTTTGGGAATATCCCCAGTCCGAATATCAGGCACGCATTGAGTATGATGTTTATGACAACAGATGTCGAGCCGATAGCGGAACTCAGCTTTGCCCTGTCGCATATTTTCATGATGCCGTAATAAGCCTGAGAGAATCCCGTAAGCACGAACGAGAGCGAAACTGTCCTCAGATACACGCCTCCCGTTTCTATGAGTTTTCCGTCGCTGGTGAATATGTGCATTATCTGCTCCGGGAAAAATGCCGTTCCCAGAGTGAACAAAGCTCCGACTATGAGCGAATATCTCATAGTGACCGCAAGAACTTCCTCGACCGAATCGATATCTTTCTTGCCCCAGTACTGTGCCGCAAGCACATTGCTTCCGAACACGAACGCTCCGTAGAACAGGCTGAACAGAAACGCCGCCTGTCCTGCCAGTGATGATGCCGACAGCGAATCCTGATCGAGAAATCCCAGCATGAACGCATCGCTTGCCGTAACGAGCGATGACATCAGGAACTGGAATGCGATAGGTGTCACTATCGTAAAAAGTTTTTTGTAAAGTCCCTTATCGATTGCCATATCCTATCCCCTTTCGCTTTTCTTCTGAAAGCGTCTTTATTATAATACATCTTTTTTTGAAATGCAAGAGTTTTTCACTATCTCCGCAAAAAATGATACTGCACTCACACAAAAGCATTTTGTGATAGGTGCAGTATCAGTATCAATCCCACTTAATATCATATAATGTAACTTCATGATGTCCGAGAGTGGAGGCATCTCCGATATTGCCAAGCTGGAATTTGATATCAGCCGACATATCATTTTCAAATGTGACAGCGAAGCTGTAGTGTGTCTTTTCGGGCGTTATGGTTATTTTCTTGTTGAGATATCTGTTGTATGAGCTGTCCTCAACGGTAACTAACATCTCTCTCGTCTTGTCGGAAGAAACATCGAAAGAGAGCGTATGAGTCTCGCCTGCTTTGACCTTTCTCGCATTAAGAAGTCCCATTATGCCGTATTCGAGCGAACCCGCATCATCGATGCTGAAAACCGAACAGCCGTCCTTGTTAGTCAGTGAAGCCGAAGAACCTTCCATGTAGGAGGAGAGCGATTCCGATCTTATCTCCGACGGTTTGAAGTCATAGCCTTTCCGCTGATAAACTCTCACATAGTCTATGTCAAAGTCTTTGCTTCCGTCCGCAAATATCGAAGGATCGGCGTATATGCCGTCAACTCCGTCGAAATGTCCGCCTACCGCAAGATTGAGTATCATATAGAATTTCTGATCGAACGGTGCAGGATAACTCCTGTTCGCACTGTACCAGTCTGACTGAGTGCTGTAGAGCGTATCATCGACATACCAGCGTATCTCGCTCCTGTCCCACTCGATGCTGTATGTATGCCAGTTTTCAGTGGAATCTCCGCCGGGGAAAGTATATTCACCGGTGAGATAAGTATTCCCCGGCCACACGTCACCGAAATGGATAGTTCCGCATATCTTCTCCGGAGTGCTTCCCCAGCCTTCCATTATGTCTATCTCTCCGGAAGCTGCCCAGCCGCCGTAAACGCTGTCCTCCGGAAGCATCCATATCGCCGGCCAGAGGGACTTTCCGCTGTCGCATCTTGCACGGACTTCTATCTTTCCGCCGCATACGGAGAATTTATGCTGGGTGCTGAGTCTGGAGGAAGTATACTCATAATTTCCCTGAACTTCATCGGAATGATTCTCCCTGCGTGCAGAGATCGTGAGTATGCCGTCCTTTAAGGAAGCATTTCTGTCGGTGTAGAATTCCTGCTCGTTGTTGCCCCAGCCGCCGGTGATGTAATTGCCGTTCTCGTCGAGCTTCCAGTTGCCGAGTTCGTATGACCATTTATCCATATTGAGCGAAGTCCCGTCAAATTCATCACTCCATACAAGTTCGTAATCACGTCTGTTACCGGTCATAATGAAATCCCTGACTTTTATGACATCAGCCGGAGAAGCCGTCTGTTTCGCCGTGATAAGGTCAAAAACATCGACGGCTCCGTCTTTGGTGTAGTCCATTTTGTCTGAGTCCTCCGCTGCATATGCACACGGAACGGCTGCAATGAGAGCTGCCGGGAGCAGAGCTGCAATTATCCTTGATACACGCATACATACCTCCGATCAGTCGGAATAGTTCTCACGGAGGAACTTTATCTCTGCCCTGTAGCCCTCGATATCGTTGGGAGTTTCAAGGATAACAGGCAGACCTTTCAGTTTATCGTGGTTAATGACACGGATAAGTGCATCAGCACCGATGAATCCCTCGCCTATTTTTTCATGTCTGTCCTTGTGTGCATTGAGGGGATTCTTGCTGTCGTTGAGGTGAACGGCTTTCAGCCTGTCAAGACCGATGACTTTATCGAACTGTTCGAGAACTCCGTCAAGGTCGTTCACGATATCGTATCCGCCGTCCCAGACATGGCAGGTATCGAAGCATACGCCGAGCTTGTCCTTGAGTTCCACTCCGTCGATTATCTTTCTGAGTTCCTCGAAAGTCCTGCCCATTTCAGAGCCTTTTCCTGCCATTGTTTCGAGCAGCACAATAGTTGACTGCTCCGGGAAAAGAACTTCATTGAGCTGTTCGATGATAAGTTCAGTACCGATCTCAGTTCCCTGCTTTACGTGCGAACCGGGGTGGAAATTATAATAATTGCCCGGCACAGCTTCCATTCGTTTGAGGTCGTCCGCCATTGTCTCACGGGCGAATCTCCTTATCGACTCGTCAGCAGCACAGGCATTCATCGTATACGGTGCATGAGCAACGAGTTTTCCGAAAGAATGCTCCTTTGCGAAAGCGTTGTATCTCTCTGTATCGGCAAGGTCAAGAGCCTTTGCAGAGCCGCCTCTTGGATTTCTTGTAAAAAAAGCGAATGTATTTGCATCTATCTCGTGAGCCTGTTTTCCCATTGCGAGATAGCCCTTTGAAGCCGACAGATGACAGCCTATGTACAGCATATTTTCCTCCTTAAAAATAGTGCCGGTATCTTGACCGGCACTTCTGATTATTCAATAGTTACTGACTTCATGATCTGGGGTTCGAGCGGCATATCATTGTAGTTCGTAGGAACTTCTGCGATCTCGTCAACGACTTCCATGCCCTCAACGACCTTGCCGAATGCAGCGTAGTTTCCGTCAAGATGAGGAGCGTCCTCGTGCATGATGAAGAACTGTGAACCTGCTGAATCAGGCATAGATGAACGAGCCATTGAAAGGACACCTCTTGTGTGCCTGAGGTCGTTCTTCACGCCGTTGGCAGCGAATTCGCCCTTGATGTTCCAGCCGGGGCCGCCTGTTCCGTTGCCCTTGGGACAGCCGCCCTGGATCATGAATCCGGGGATAACTCTGTGGAATGTAAGTCCGTTGTAGAATCCGCTTCTTACGAGCTTCTCGAAGTTCTCGCAGCTTATAGGAGCTATATCGGGGTAAAGCTCTATCTTTATCTTCTTTCCGTTTGCCATTTCAATTACAACCATTTATTATTCCTCCATAGTTGATTTATCGTATAGTTATATCTACAGAATCGGGCAGCTCATATTCCTGAGCCGGCTGAGTCTTCTGTACTTCGACCTCCGGAGCAGGTGTATCATACTGCTCGTGGTACTGTTCAAGGAGAGTCTTCTCCTTGGTAGAGACCGGTATCTCCTCCCTTTCGACAGGCGGCTGAGTCACAGGGATAGTTTCAACGACTCTTCCGAGCATATCGGTAACGACCTCGACCTGCGGTTCTGTGACTTCCGGTTCAGTTGCTTCCGTCTGAGGAGGTACATAATGGGGAGAATCCTCAAGACCATATTTCCCATAATCAGGCATGGTGCTTTCCTGTGCAGCATTAGTATTATCTTTCTGCCTGTGTCTTTTGTTCTGTCTGTTGATATCACCGACGCATGACTTGCCTATCATCATAACGAAAACAGCAGTCAGAACGGCGAGCATCAGCGAGAATAATCTTGATCTTTCCACAATATCCTCCGTTCATCAGAAATAAACAAGTAAATTATACACTTTTTTCAGGTATATGTCAAGACGGGATCAGGCGTTTTTTTCGAGATCACGGACGAGCTGCTTGAATACATCGCCACGCTCTTCAAAATTCTTGAATATGCCGTAGCTTGCGGCAGCCGGAGAAAGCACACAGCTCTTTCCGG
Organism: Ruminococcus flavefaciens; assembly: GCA_902796705.1. GTDB lineage: Bacteria > Bacillota > Clostridia > Oscillospirales > Ruminococcaceae > Ruminococcus > Ruminococcus flavefaciens_W. The sequence goes on along the minus strand of CADBQF010000030.1, from coordinate 5,377 downwards.
AAGGAGTTATCTCTGATGCGAGCTTCACAGCATCGTCAAGGTGCGGAACGTATCTTATCCTGTTCTCCTGTCCGGGAGCAGCCGTTGAGAGCATATCGAAGACTCTCTTTCCGGAGGCTTCCATGCAGATGACGTTCACATCAGACTGTGCAAGGAAATCTACAAGAGACGTATAATCGATGCCTCTGTCCATTCCTCCGATGAGGACAGTTCCGGCATCAGGCACGCTCTTTACAGCTTCTATAGCCGTAGCACAGGCTGTGGAGATAGAATCGTCATAGTAGCGGACTCCGCTGACCGTTGTTACAAATTCAAGGCGGTGAGCGAGCGGATCAAACGTGCATACAGCCTTGTCGAAGTCTTCCTGTCCGACAAGTGATGTCATGACCGTCATCTCATACGCAGCGGCGATATTGTAGTGATTGTGGATACCGAGGAGCTTCACACGGCCGGCAGGGATAGTATATTCTTCGCTGCCACGGATAAATATTTTTCCTCCGCTGACATAGCAGTCGGCTTTTTCGTCTTTGTCAGATATCGTATATACGTGCCATGAACAGTATTCTTCCGGCACAATGGCAGAATTTATAAGGAGCATATCATCTTCCCTCTGGTGGAGATAGATATTCTTCTTTGCGTTGTAGTATCTTTCGAGCGTACCGTAATGGTCAAGGTGTTCCTCATAGAGATTGAGAAAAACAGCCTTTGACGGCGAAACGGTCATATATTCGAGCTGGTGGCATGAGAGTTCGCACACAACGACAGTTTCCTCACTCATATCCTCTGCTATATCAAATACCGGTATACCGATATTTCCGGCGATGCGGCAGTCCACACCGCTCTCACGCAGGATATGATATATGAGCGAAGTCACCGTACTTTTTCCCTTTGTTCCTGTTATGCCGATTATCTGCTCACGGAAGGCCTCAAAGAAGACCTGTGTTTCAGATGTGACAAGGCAGTCAAGCTCGTCAGGCTGTTTTTCAAGGACGATGCCGGGGCTTTTGAATACCATATCAAAATCGTCCAGTGTCTTCTGGTAGTCCTTTCCGCAGATGAGCTTTGTATCAGCAGAAACGCTGCTGCTGTCAACAGGATTGAGGTCGGCTATCGTAACAGATGAGGGAGAGCAGTATTTTTTTATCAGACGATACGTTGACTTTCCCTCTCTGCCGAAGCCGAGGATACATATATTTTTTTCCTTGGTGTAATTATCAAGATATTCAGAAAAACTTATCAAAGAAGTCGCTCCATTTCTTTAGTTAATATATCCCTGAAATCTTCGGGGAGAAGATTCTGTCCGTCGAAAGACGCACAGCAGATGCGGTCTTTTTCATCAAGGCCTTCCGGCTGATACCAGCCCTGCGAAACGTATTCCTTAAAAAGGAGGGGCAGCTCTGTGCCTTTTTCCATTCTGCTTCGGACTGCGAGAGAGACAGCAAGGTTCACTTCGTCGATGCTTCCGACACATTCAAAAGGCTTGTGGTCGGAGCGGCCGGCAAGTTCACGGAAGTATCCCAGCATAGCCTCATCATTGAGCATATCCCTGCCGAAGACTTCAACAAGTTCCGCATCGCTGAGGAATGGCGAAAGTATCAGGCATACGAAAAGACATTTCGGGCATTCTCCGCACCATATATCGGGAGATACCTTGCTTCCGAGGTTGCAGCTCCTGAATACGGGCAGGTATTTCCTGTGGCTCACGAACATCTTTGCTATCTGGAATTCTGCGAGCGGTCTGAGGAAGCTGAAATAATATATACCTGTTCCGAGGAACTCCTTTTCGTAACTGTGGAAATCACTCTCGAACTCAAAACTCTTTGAATACTGGTGATTCACGTCCTGACCGGCGACAGTGCTTTCATTCGCACTTGATTCATTGGAGAGGACGATATATTTCAGTCCGTAGAGATAAGCCGTTATCTCTGCCGAAAAAGCAACGACCGACGAAAACGGCGTATGACCGTTCAGATAGCCCGCCTTGTTGAGTTCTATAAGAGAGCGGTCAAAATGTCTTTTTGCTGTGATAAGGGCATCTTCGGGAAGTCCTGCTGCCTTTACGGTAGCCCTGACGGAAGCCCGGTCATTGATGCAATAGCATCTGCAAGCCATTCCTGCACTCGTCAGAGTCTCGATAGTGAGTGCCGAATCCTTGCCGCCGCCGATCGGGACGAGGCAGCCTTCCGGTTCACGCACAGGCTCTCCTGACGGGAGCATATTCTCCCCTTCCGAGATGATCCTGACAAGGCTCTCACGGTCAGCCTTAATGCCGTTTACGTAGAAGAATTCACCGAGGCCGAGATACCACAGCTTCTTCCACCATTCGCACTGCTGCGGAGAGAGCTTTCCGCATTCGATTCGCATAACGGGAGAACAGGCGGCTTTCCAGTAGCTCACGACTTCCGCCATTCCGAGCGAAAATGCAAGTCTCCTGAACACCCTGTCTCCGGCGATGCTGACATCTGCCGGCTTCGGAAAAGTCCAGCCCGGTCTGAAATCAGCGATACCGCTGATCGAAAAGTCGAACGTTATCTTCACGCTCTCCGGCTCTTCGTCGATCGTAAATGATCTGTATATAAATTCTGGAGCTTTGCTCCTGAGTTCGTCAAATCTGCTCATTGCAGCCTCCGGATAAATTATTTTTCTTTTTCGCCCCTGAGTTTGAAGTAATGCTCTTTCAGGAGCGAATAAGTTTCATCAGAAAGATCATGCTCGATCTTGCAGGCATCTTCGACAGCATTATCCTTGCTTGCACCGAGGAACATGAAGAATTCTGAAAGAACAGTATGCCTGTCGTAGATGCGTTCAGCAACGCTCCTGCCTTTTTCTGTGAGGGTAATGTGATTGTCGCTGTCAACGCACACCAGTTTTTCTTCCTTCATTTTCTTGAGGACGATCGAGACTGTCGGGCGTGAATAGCCAAGATATGAACATATATCGATCGCATGAACATCCGGCTGTTTTTTTGAAAGAATAAGTATTGTTTCAAGATAATTTTCAACTGCTTCTGTAATAGCCATAATGCTCCTCCTTTCAAAGATCATATTTAATATATTATAACATAAAGATTCAGAAATAGCAAGCGGCACGCAGGAAAAAGTTCCCGCAGAAGTCATCTGCTCACAGTCCCTCCGTCTGTCACGAGATTTTCAGCAAATACTTCATACACGTCCGGATATGCTTTCTTCGTTCTGACTGGACGGAGCGATGCGTCTGTGAAACAGTGTGACGACTTTCCTGTCGCTGAAACTTCGCCTGTTCTCTTGTTTATAACAGTATAGGAAACATAGAGCGTCGTTCCGTTGAACCTCGTGATCACAGGATAGACCTCAAACGGATCATTGAACTGGAGCGGCTTCCTGTATTCACATTCGACCGACACAACAGGCATCATCAGGCCTTTCTCCTCTATCTTCTCAAAAGACATACCGGCACATTCAAGGAAGAATATCCTCGTTTCCTCGAATATCCTGATATAGTTTGAATGGTGCATTATGCCCATTTTATCTGTTTCATAGTAATATACCCTGCGTTCATAAGGCTGTGTGACTTTCATCGGGATACCTCTTTCTTTGCCGGAGATGACCGGCGTGGTGATATCATTGTATTGTATTATTTTACCACATAGTCCCGATTAAGTCAACGACATTATATGAACAAATCCCGGCAACAGCATTTACTTTTGAGGAGAAACGACAGAAGGATCAAAAAGGATATCGAGAAAAAGAGTAGGTTCAAGAGCAGCCCGAAACATCAGACGCCTTTTAGAACCTGTCCACATAGGGATTCTTGCACGTCTTTTCGGCGGATTTTTGCCTTGTCACGAAAACGGAGCTGCGAAACTTGATTTCATCGCCGCTCTTGACGTCGATCGTGATATACTCATTATCGGAGCTGAAAATTATATCAGAAACGCTCCGCATTTCTGCGGAGCGTCGTTTCATGTGCATATGAAGGATTTATTTCAGCTTATAGAGCCAGCTTCAATCATCTGTATCTGGAGAGCATCGAGAGCAGTAACGCCGTCGTTTCCGACGATATCAGCGTTGAGAATTCCCTGTGCGGAGATCGGATATTTCTCAGGGTTTGAGAGATACTGGAGAATGAGAACAGCGTCTGAGATGTCAACTTTTCCGTCGTAGTTTGCATCGCCAGGTATATAATTATATTTTGGTATTTTAGAAGTTCCAAAGGTTGGAGAAACGAAGTCTGCGCGCATTCCAGTATTTATAAATATATCCTGTGCTAATTGATAGTGTTCAATATCAGAAAGCTCTGTGTCAGGTACAACGTACATCATATTTTCGTAGACAATATTACCTAAAAAGTCTGTATCACCTGCATTATACAGAACTATATGAGCAGCGATATCATTCTCGTTAATATAGTTTTGTATTTTTTCGATAGCTCCTTCTTTTATGTAACTATCGGAATATGCGGTCATATATGGAGCATAAGAAGCACCTACATTGTAACAGCCAATAGTATATTTAAAGTCAGATGCACCATAAGCAGAAAATAAATTGTATACATACACGATGTCTTTATCTGACATTTTGCCGTATATACTGTTTCCGGAATCTTCTTTGAGGAAAACTGCATAAGAGATTCTTCCGTCTGACTGTAGTGAGCCTTTTGTAAGAACGAATCCATTATCTGCATCAGATATTCTTTCGGGCAGACTTGTCTGCATAATTCCAAGATTTTCAATCTTTATATCTTTGTCAGCAAGAAATTCGATGCTATCTGGATATTCTGAAAGCTGTATCTCAGTTACATTCTTATTGTCGCCTACTTTCAAGTAACGCATAGTAATGTAATCGTATACTTCACTTCCGTCGATCTGACCGAGTTCTTTTGGGAGTTCTGTATAATCTGCATATATTTCTGACGGGTTGCCTTCTAATATTTCTGTAACAGCACTTGCAGGAGATAGTGTTGAAATACTACAAGTCAGCACAGCCGAAACTAAGCCGGCTATAATTCTTGATTTTTTCATGTTTATTCCTCCTTAATATTCTTTATTGCTATTACCAATAAAGAATTTCAAAGTTTCTGCATTTAATCTTACTGCATAATTGCTTCCTATATTCACTCCATTGTGACCAGGTTCAGCAACTGTTATGCCAACAACTGTATTATATGTATTACCATTAAGGTATTCTGTTACATATAACGGACCGCCACTATTGCCTCCTGATATGTCGGCAGTAAAGTCAAAATTATCATTACTGCAACTTGTGATAGAACCAGTTGACATCTTTTTGGTGTGGACTGTTTCAGTATTAACTCTGAAGTGTTATACTGAAAGAGCAGTCGACAAACACCCAAAAATCTGGTAGAATATAAATAATAAAACCGGAAAGGGAAAACGACT
>CADBQF010000029.1 GCA_902796705.1 Ruminococcus flavefaciens | reverse complement strand
TTGTGGATTTCGGAAGTATCATTGCTGAATTGAATACAAGTGCGTGTCCGCTTGACGAACGGAGAATAATATCTCTGTCTTCGCTGACGAAGAGGACTCCGATGAGCGGTGATTTGTCGGAATAAGCTTTTGAGAGTTTTTTGCGGTTAGTCTTTGTCTCGTAGGACTTCATAGGTATCTTGGCGGCTTTTCCGTTCTCGAAGAAGAAAATGACATATCCGCTGTAATCGGTCGTCGGAACGAGAGCTGTGAGATTTTCTCCCTCATCAAATGAGAGCTTTGCTGGGATAAAGTCGCCCATTACGCTCGCCTTTGTATCGTCAAAGAGATTTGCTTTAGACTTGTATGCCTGGCATTTATCGGAGAAGAAAATGAGTTCAGTCTTGTTTGTGGCTTCAAAGTTCTGACTGATATAATCTCCCTCTTTGAGCTTCTGCTCATTGCTCATACGGAGCGACTGCGGAGTGATCTTCTTGAAGTAACCGCTTGCTGAAACGAAAATATTTACCGGATAATCGGGAGTATCATCAACTTCGTCTTCCTCCTCGATATCGGACTGATAATAGAAGAGAGTCTTTCTTGGCTGAGCGTAATTCTTGATGACCTCTTTCAGCTCGGAGATGATTATTTTGCGTACTTTGTTCTTGTCACGGAGTATCTCCTCGGCTTCCTCGATATCTTTGCGGAGCTGTTCAATTTCGTCGATGCGGCGGAGAATGTACTGCTTGTTGATATTGCGGAGTTTTATCTCGGCAACATATTCAGCCTGTATCTCGTCTATACCGAAGCCTATCATAAGGTTCGGTACTACATCGGCTTCATTTTCTGTCTCACGGATTATCTTTATAGCCTTGTCTATATCAAGGAGGATCTTCGAGAGAGCTTCAAGGAGGTGGAGCTTTTCTTTTTTCTTCTGGAGATCGTGGTAGGTGCGGCGTTTGATGCACTCTTCACGGAAAGCTGTCCACTCGGTAAGTATCTCTCTGACACCCATTACCTTTGGAGTTCCGGCGATAAGGATATTGAAATTACACGGATAATTGTCCTGGAGCGGTGTGAGCCTGAACAATTTCTGCATGAGCTTTTCGGGATCGGTATTTCTTTTCAGGTCGATAGCGATCTTCAGACCGTCGATGTCAGTTTCATCTCTGATATACGATATCTCACGTATCTTGCCCTGTTTTACGAGGTCGATTATCTTATCGATGATAGCTTCGACTGTTGTGGTATATGGGATCTGCGTTATTTCGAGGCAGTTTGCTGATTTGTCATAGCTGTATCTGGAGCGGACTTTTACGCTTCCTCTGCCTGTCTCATAGATCTTGCTCAGTTCGGCTTCGTCGTAGAGCATGAAACCACCGCCGGGAAAATCAGGACCTTTAAGCGTGCTGAGTATATCATGGCCGGGATCTTTTATAAGAGCTATCGTCGTTTCGCACACTTCCTGCAAATTGAAGGGGCATACGTTGCTTGCCATAGAAACAGCGATACCTGTATTTGAATTGACAAGAACTGTCGGGAACGTTGCCGGCAGGAGAGTCGGCTCCTGCATGGTGTTATCATAGTTCGGCACGAAGTCAACAGTTTCTTTTTCTATATCACGGAAAAGCTCGTTGCATATCTTTTCGAGTTTTACCTCGGTATATCGTGGAGCGGCGAAGTGCATCTTGCTGGAATACTGTTTTCCGAAGTTTCCCTTTGAGTCGATATACGGGTGCAGGAGCGATTCATTTCCCCTTGTCAGGCGGACGAGAGTTTCGTATATAGCCTGATCTCCGTGGGGATTGAGCTTCATTGTCTCACCTACCACATTGGCAGACTTTGAACGCTCCTTATCGGGATTGAGCAGTCCCCTCTTGTACATCATATAGAGAAGCTTACGGTGGGAAGGCTTGAATCCGTCTATCTCAGGCAAAGCTCGTGATATGATGACGCTCATCGCATACGGCATATAGTTCGTTTTGAGAGTCTCGGATATCTTCTGATCGACGATGCTTCCCGAACCCTCGATATATGCTTCATGCTTGAAAGCAGGTTTTTTATTTGGAGTTTCTTTTTTTCTTGGCATTTCTGAATGATCCTCCTTTGTTATGTCAGCTTATATCGGCAAGTTCGAGGTAATCAGCACCATATTCGGAGATATAGTTCTTTCTTCCCTGAAGGTCATCACCGAGGAGCATCTCAAATATCTCTGCTGATTCTGTGATATCGTCGGCAGTAACTTTGATAAGACGGCGTGTATCAGGATTCATTGTTGTGAGAGACATCATATCAGGTTCGTTCTCACCGAGACCTTTTGATCGCTGGATAGTGTGCTTCTTATCGCCTATTATATCGAGAATACGCTGTTTTTCCTGCTCTGTATAGGCAAAATAAGTCTTCTCCTTGGTGTTTATCTCAAACAGAGGAGATTCTGCTATATAAACATATCCCTGCTCGATGAGAGTGGGTGTGAGCCTGTAGAGCATTGTGAGAATGAGCGTGCGTATCTGAAAACCGTCAACATCGGCATCGGTACATATAACTATCTTGCTCCAGCGGAAATTATCGATATTGAATGTGGAAAGCTCCTTGTTGGCTTTGGAAGTCACCTCCACTCCACAGCCGAGTACCTTTATCAGATCGGTGATTATCTCGCTCTTGAAGATCTTGGTATACTCAGCTTTAAGGCAGTTGAGTATCTTTCCTCTTACGGGTATGACAGCCTGGAATTCGGCGTTTCGTGCGAGTTTTACAGAACCGAGAGCTGAATCGCCCTCCACTATATATATCTCTCGTCTTGTAACGTCCTTTGTACGGCAGTCAACGAACTTCTCTACCATGTTTGCGAGATCGATAGTGCCGGAGAGTTTTTTCTTCATATTCAGACGAGTCCTCTCGGCATTTTCACGGCTACGCTTGTTGAGAAGAACCTGCTCGGCTATCTTGTTTGCTTCGTCAGGATTTTCGATGAAGTAAACTTCGAGCTGATGCTTGAGAAACTCTGTCATCGCCTCACGTATAAATTTATTCGTTATAGCTTTCTTTGTCTGGTTCTCATACGAAGTCTGTGTTGAGAAAGACGATGATACAAGCACGAGACACTCTTCTACATCGTTGTAGTTTATCTTTCCCTCGTTTTTGAGGTAGCCGTTGTTCTGCTTGATATAGCTGTCGATCTGTGCGACGAAAGCACGCTTTACCGCCTCTTCCGGAGAGCCGCCGTGTTCAAGGAAGCTTGAATTGTGATAGTATTCAGTCAGCTTGACTTTGTTTGAAAATGTGAGAGCCACATCGAGCTTCACTTTGTATTCCGGCTTGTCTTCACGGTCTTTTCCACGCTTTTCGGCTGACCAGTGCTGTAT